>DATJFA010000268.1:0-6391 GCA_035496015.1 Terriglobales bacterium
CGCCTCCGGCAACTGGTTCACTTCCAACACCGACGTCAGCGTGCAGCGCTGCGGTGCCGGCATCAACTGCCTGGCTCAGACCTTTGATCCCATTGTCACTAATTCCACCCTCGGCGGCGACCACGGCTTCTTCTACACGCCCTTTATCCTCGATCCCCAGGCCACGAACCGCATGATAGTGGGCACTTGCCGCTTGTGGCGCGGCAACAGCGACGGCAGCGGCTTCATTCCGCTCAGCTATAACTTCGACACCGCCCTGAACCAGATTCCAAACCAGGCCTGCAGCGGAAATGAGACCCAGCTCATCCGCTCCATCGCCGCCGGCGGACCCGATACTGGCAACGGCTCTTCCGTGATTTACGTCGGGACAGAAGGCGGCTTTGATCCGGTTACCCAAAACCCCACGCCCGGCCGCATTTGGGCCACCAACAACGCCGACATCGGCCCCTTTACTTGGGCAGCTGTTTTCCCCATTTTTTCCGGTACCTCGTTTCCAATATCCAGTCTCGCGGTGGATCCCAATGACCCCACCGGTAACACCGCCTACGCGTCAATCATGGGTTTTGGCGGCCCGCCCGTACTGCGAACGACCGATCAAGGTATGGATTGGACCTTTGCGAGTCCGAGCAGTCCGAATTTGCATCCCCTTCCTAACGCCCCCGCCAACGCAGTGCTCATCGATCCTGACGACCGCAGCACTATCTATGTGGGTACCGATGTGGGAGTTTTCGTCAGTCAGGATTGGCAGAACTGGCAGGAACTGGGACAACTTCCCAACGTTGCTGTCCTGCACTTACAGATGTTCGAGGCGGGCGGTATTAAGCAACTCCGTGCCGGCACCTACGGCCGCGGCGTCTGGTCCTACGACATTCCTTACCAAATCACGCTCACCACTCCTCACATCTACCTCTTCCCCGGCCAGACCGGCACTATTAATGGCAATATCACCGGCTTTAACGGCTATACCAGCCCGGTGCAGCTCACTTGTTCCAGTTCGGCCTTCGGCACCTGCAACAGTACTACTGTAACCCCCATGCCCTCGGGCACACCGTTTTCGCTGAATATTACCGCCGGCAGTAACGCTGCCTGGACTGACTACACGTTTGCCCTGCAGGGGACGGGCACAGATCCCGGTGCTACGGTGGAAACCGCGCAGATGACCATCACCGTAGTTGATTATTCTTTCGGAGGCAGTACCAGTCTCGCACTAAATCAGGGAGCATCTTCGCCCGACCAGAATTTCTTTCTGGGTTCGTTTTACGAATCCAGAACCTTTTCCTGTTCCAATTTGCCTGCGGGGGTGGCCTGCAATTTTTATCCTTCGCCGGTCGTGCAGCCTGCTAACAGCAAGCTTGACATGACCATTAGCGCCGCATCCAGCACAGCGCCGGGAACGTATGCCATTGCAATCAGCAGTAATGCCGCGGGGCAGCCTTCGCCCAAGACTCTTTCCATCTCCTTGGACATAACCAGCAATCCCGACTACAGCTTGACCTCCACGTCGCCCACTGGCAGTGCCACGCCTGGCAGCAGCGTCAACGGCCAGCTAATTCTCACACCTGTAGCCGGCTATTCTGGCCCCGTCACTCTCTCCTGCACTGCCTATCCCGCCACCTGCTCCTTTTCTCCTGCTGGCCCCCTTACGTTGGCTGGCGCGCCCATCACGGTGAACACAACCGTATCGGTTCCCGCGTCTTGGCCATCTCCTCCGCCCCTTCAAGGCGCCAGCGTGGATGTGGCCGCTACCGGCCCTGCCACCACGGCCCACTTCACAACCATTAATGTTCCCGTCATGGATTTTGCTCTCACGGCGCGCAACAGTACGGCCGCCATCAACGCCGGCGACCCAGGCCAATACGAGGTCTTCCTGAATTCTGTTGGCGCCCCTTTTACCAACCCGGTTTCGTTGTCCTGTTCCGGCCTGCCCGCCGGCGCCGCCTGCTCCTTCTCCCCGGCCACGGTGACCCCCAACAACTCGCAGGCCATCGTCGTATTGAGCGTCAGCACGCCCAAGACTCTGGCCGCCCTGACTCCGCCCAGCGCACTCACCCAGGCACAGCTCATGCTCGCCCTGCTCCTGCCAGGAATGGTGATTGCAATCTCCGGGAATGTGCGCAGCAAGAAGAATGTATTTGTGGCGCTGCTGATTGTCGTGCTCGCCCTCGTGATCCTGATGCCTGCCTGCGGTGGCGGCGGCTCGAGTTCAGGTCCGCCGGCGCCCCAGCCTCCACCGCCCCCGCCGCCCTCGTCTCCACCGCCGCCGGTCAGCTACAGCTTCACCGTCACCGCCACCTCCGGCGCAGTGCAGCACCAACTGCCCTTGACCCTGGTGGTGCAGAAACAATAAGTAAGAGGGTGCCCCACTCAAGCCCGCCTTTGGCTTGAGTGGGACTGTGCAAGCGCGCTTTGTGCGAAAAGCCCCCTGGACGGATTGGGGGCGAGAAGAAACGCTGCTTCCCTCTTCAGTGCTCCACTTCAAAGTAGATTCTTGCGGTAGCGCGGTATTGCGCGATCTTCTTCCCGTCGAGCTCCATCTCAAACTCGCTCACCCTCGCCCACTTCATCCCCCGGACAGTCTTGGCCGCTTCTTCCACCGCATTCGCCGCCGCTTTGGCAAAGCTCTCTCTGGAAACGCCTACGATATCAATTACCTTTTGCGCCATCTCACTTCCTCCTTCTGCACCTGCTGGTTGATTCTCTCACGCAAGTCTTCGGCTGGGTGCCCAGTTCAATTGGTGACCCACTCAAGCCTGTTTTTTGGACTTGAGTGGGTCCGATAACAGAAAGCAAAAGCCCCTTGCTTGCGCAAGGGGCTTTCGAACGAGGGGACGTGCTGGTTAAAACTTATTGCTGCTGGGGCTGCTGCGGCTGCGCCGGGGTGGCAGGAGCGGTCTGCTGCTGCTGCGTGCCGGTCACTGTGCTCAGCTGTTCCAGGTCGTTCTTCATCAGGCTCACTTCCACCCGCCCGCCGCTGATGCGCTTTGGCTTGCTGCCGTCGGCCGTGGTTGCGGCCATCGGAGCGTTGCCCATGCCCAGCAGATAGATGCGGTACACCGGAATGTCATGATTCAGCACCAGGTAGCGCACCACGGACTCGGCCATCTTTTGCGAGTTCTGGATGGCGCCCTGGCCGCGGCCTGAGGAGAAGCCCTGCACTTCGATGATGTAGCCGCGCTGATTCGCCAGCGGGGTGGCCATCTCGTCCAGCGCTTCCTTGGCCCGCTTGCTCAGCACGCTCTGGCCGGGACGGAAACGGATCTCGGTCTGGGTGCTGGCCTTGTACTGGTCAATGTTGCTCACTACCTGCTCCACAGTATTGATGTGGGTGGTAGCGGTGTTGGCCGTCTGCTGCGCCGCCTGCGCCCGGTTGCCGGCGTCAATCGCGTGCTGGTCAGCTTCGTTGGCCTTGTTAGTGGCGAGCTGAATGCCCTGCTGCGAGCGGGAGTCAACGTCCTTGATCTCCTTGGCGTTCTGCGCCGTCAGGTCGTCGAGTTCGTTCACCCGGTCGCGGACGGGCGAGAGCTGCCGCTGCACATATTTCTTGCGGGCAAAGGGGTTCAGTTTGCCCCAGAAGCCCTGCTTCTTATCCACCACCAGCGGCTGATGGGCTGAAGTGCCCTGGCTCGCGCTGGGCGGGTTGGTGCCCGTCTGGGCGTTCTGGTCGGATTGCATTGCCGGCTGGCTGCTCTGGCTGGCCGGCGCCTGGGTCTGCGTCGAAGACGGCTGCTGTGCGGCCGGCTGCGACTGGTCCGAAGTGGTCGAGCTTTGCTGTGCCAGAACCGGGACCGAAAGGGCCGCGGCCAGCATCAGCGCCATCCATACGCGATTCTTCATGGGAAATCCTCCGAGTTGGGGAGCTTCGGGGCTCCGCTCCTGTGCGCCTGCACTGCTTAAATTAATCCCGTCCCGAACCTGGGTTCCTTGCGAAGCGCTTTCTCGAGCGCCCCGCCAAAACCTGGGATGAAAGTCGTCCTTGCGAACGCGCTCACTGTGGTTGTAATCATCTCAAATGCCAAACTGCCGCCGCGAAGGCATTCCTAAGTACCTCAATTACAATAAATTGTAGCGCATTCCGCGGGAGGGCGGACAACCCGGGGCCGCCAGCAGAGTAATTTTGATAGACCTGGTATAAAAACTGCCGCCTAAGCTTAGAGATGAGAATTCCACATTTGGGGAGGTAATACGGGCGAACCGCCCACGTTTCGGCCAGGATAACCGGTATTTGAGGCATGAGGCCCGGCCGGAGCGGGATAACTTTGGAGAACGGCCGGCTTTCTACTTGGCGCCCTTCCCGTCAGTGGACCCCCGCCGTTTTCTGGAAGGTCGCGGCCACAAATTCGGGCAGCGTTTGTTCCAGTTTCTCCGCCAGCCAGGTTTGAAGTTCAGACTTGCGGTCCGCAGGGAAAGACACAAACCGCACCCCCAATTGGCCTGTTTTCCACCAGCACACCGTGGCCTCGAGGGAAAACGGCTCCGCCCCACCAGGCAGGCTGAATCGGACCGATACCTCTTCTCCCGGCCGCAGCGGAACAAACGTGCTCACCGCCATGCCGCCCTCGCTCAGGTTTCTGCTCTGGCATGAGACGGGCGGCAGCCCGGTGCGGAATATGTCCAGCGGAACAGTTAGCGGACAGCGGAAATAACGGCGGCGCTCGCGCAGAATCAGCCCGTAGGCGGGCCGGAGAATGCGACGGATGGAGGCCGGCGAGAGCGGCCGTTCGAACACAAAGCTTGATTGCCGGCGCAGCTCCGGAACAGTTTCGCTGCCGCTGCCAATCACAAAAGTCACGGCGGTGTGGTTGGAGGGCGAAAGGCGCACCTCGTTCAGCACCGTGGCCGCCGGCGCTCCCAGTTCCAGATCCACAATGACAGCGTCGAACTTGCGGCAATTCAGCAGACGCTGAGCCGCTGCCGGTTCGCGGCAGATATCCGGCGAAATGGAAACTTCCTGCAAAGCACGGCTGAAGTGCTGAATCGTGCCCCCGTCCGTGGCTACAACCAGTGCGCTTCCTACTGACATAAGGTCCTCCCTTGATTCGTGCTTCCCGCCACGGCCGCTTTGCTGCCGGGCCGAGCAGCGCGGCGCGCGAAGCTTGCAAAATCATCGGCCGGCAAAGGCTGGCTGAAGTAATAGCCCTGGACCTCGTCGCATTGATGCTGGCGCAGGAACGTCATCTGCTCCTGCGTTTCCACGCCTTCCGCAATCGCCCTCAAGTTCAGGCTTTTGGCCATGCTGATGATGGTGCTGATGATGGCGGCATCGTCCGGATCCAGCGTGATGTCGCGCACGAAAGAGCGGTCCACCTTCAGCTTGTATACCGGAAAATGCTTCAGGTAGCTGAGGCTAGAATAGCCGGTCCCGAAATCGTCTATAGAAAGCTTTACCCCGGTTGCCTTCAACTGGCGCAACATGGAAAGGATGGTCTCCGAATTGGACATGATGAGGCTTTCGGTCAATTCCAATTCCAGGTATTGCGGGCTGAGGCCGGTATCCCCCAGTACTCTTCTGATCAATTCCAGAAATCCTTCCTGGCGAAACTGAACCGCAGAGACGTTGACCGCCACCGGAACCGCCGGCAAACCCTGCTGCTGCCACTGGCGAGCCTGGGCGCAGGCCGTGCGCAACACCCATTCCCCTAGCGGAATGATGAGCCCGCTGTTCTCCGCAATGCGGATGAACTTGTCCGGAGGGATCAGCCCCAGCTGGGGATGGCGCCAGCGGAGCAGCGCTTCCGCTCCGATCAGCTCGCCCGTCGCGACATCCAATTGCGGCTGGTAGGCCAGGAAGAGTTCATTGCGCTGCAGCGCGCCGCGGAGATCGCTCTCCAGCTGCAGCCGCTCCAGCGCCTGGGCGTTCATTTCCGGCGCGAAGAACTGAAAGTTATTGCGGCCCCTTTCCTTGGCGCAGTACATGGCCGCGTCGGCATTTTTCACCAGGGCGGTAGTGTCCCTGCCATGGACGGGAAAAATGCTGATCCCGATGCTGCACCCGATGCTCAACGGGTGTCCCTGAATGATGCCCTCGGCGGTCACAGCGTCCAACACTCGTTTCGCCACCACGGCAGCGTCCCCGCTTTCCTTAACCGCATTCACGACCATGACAAACTCATCGCCGCCCAGGCGGGCGACGGTATCCTGTTCCCGCGCCACTTTCTGCAGGCGGCCGGCCACGTCCTTCAGCACCAGGTCGCCGGCTGAATGGCCCAGCGAATCGTTGACTACCTTGAAGTGATCCAGATCGAGGAAGAGCACGGCAAGCTTTTCCTGGCGGCGATGCGCGCTGGCCAGGGCCTTGTGCAGGCGGTCTTCCAGAAGGGTGCGGTTGGCCAGCCCGGTCACCGCGTCGTAGTATGCCAGGTACTGAACACGCTCTTGCGCCTGCTTGCGCACG
>DATJFA010000269.1:0-3806 GCA_035496015.1 Terriglobales bacterium
ACTGAACTCCCATGCCCAGGGCCGGGACGCAGCTGCGCACCTCGCCGAGAGCGGCAATCCTGTTATTTTCAATTTGCAGGAGGAGACGGAGCTTGGCGCCTACCGCTTCCGGCACGGGAGTGCTGACGTAGCAGCCGCCGAGGCTCAGGTCGCCCAGCTTGGCCCAGACGTGCAGGCCGGATTCCGCCCGCCTCACCTGCACATTGCCCTGGCAGCGAAAACGCGGGTACTGGCGACGGTCGCGGCGAGCCGCGGCCAGCGGATCTGATCTCTCCGAACTGGTTTCCAGCGAGAAGTAGGCCAATTCGGCTTCCCAGATGCAGGCATCCTCCACGCTGCGAATGCCGACCTGTCCGGCACGCCCGGAAGCTGGGTCGGCCATCCACACCACGCGAAAGCGCCCCTTTTGGCTGCCATATTGCACCGCGATGACTTCTCCCAGAGGAAGCTTGCAAGTGAGGCCATCAAGCCGCGCGCCACGATAGCTGACTTCACAGGCCACAGCATTGAGAATGAATGGACGGCGGTCAGCGTCCATGCCCCAAACTTTCACGGGCAGACCTTCGATCGCCAGGCGTTGTTCGTTGCGCGGCTCCATGTAAGGGAGCGCAAACTCGCTCACGGCCATGTTCAGGTTAGGGAGGGATGGGGAGCAGATTACGAAGGACTCGGCGTGCGCCTAAGGGAATCAGCCAGAGGGGAGGGTGGCTCGGCCATTGCCGATTCGCCTCCTACTGCCCGGCGAATCTGTTTCCACAACTCGTCGCGGCCCGTACCCGTGCGAGCGGAGTAGCTCAGGATGTGTTCGGTTCCCAGCGCCTCTTTGAGCCTCTGCAGCGAGGGCTGGAGCTGGTTGTTGGAGATGCGGTCCACTTTGGTAGCCACTACGAGATGGGGGCGGCCAATGGCACGCAGAAACTCGCAGAGTTGCTGGTCGCCGGGCTGGGGTGGAATGTTGGGATCTACGAGCGAAACGCACAGCGCAAGAGTAGGGCGCTGCTTGAGGTAGGGCTCAATGAACTTTTGCCAGCCGGCGGAGAGTTCGTGCGAGACCTTGGCGTAGCCGTAGCCGGGCAAGTCGGTGAAGAAGAGGTCGGGCCGTGGACGTCCGGGCCAGCGGATGGCATAAAAATTGATGCCGCGAGTCCGCCCTGGAGTGGAACTTGTACGCGCTACCTTGTGGCTGAGAAGGGAATTGATGACGCTGGATTTGCCTACGTTGGAGCGGCCGAGAAAAGCGATCTCCGGAGGCGCGGGCGCGGGGAAATGTGAGACGTCGGTGGCCGCGGCTATGAACTGGGCAAATACTTTCACCTTACCAGTGTGCGATTTCAGGCCGCAGGTTGCAAGTTGCCCGGGTTAAGAGTTTTTATAGGGTCCCGGCTTCAGTTGCGCCGTGCTTTAGTTGGTTGCGGAAATTCAGCCAGCAGGGCCCGGCGAAGTTTTTCCGCCTTGCGGCGGTCAGGACAGGCGCTGGGGGATTGCCGGCATTGCGCGATTGTTTTCTCCAGCGTGGCCAAAAAGGCCTCACAGGGCCGGCAATCACCCATGTGCGCTTCCATCTTTTCGCACATCGAATCGTCGAGTTTTTCGTCCAGGTAATCAGAAAGCGCGGCAAAGAGCTGGCGGCAGCGGCGCGGTTTTTCTTCAGTCTTGCGGGGCTCTTTCCTTCGCCGTGCGGGAATTGCCTGGAAGGCTCCGCGGCGCGCCAGTTCATTGCGCAAATAGAGGCGGGCGCGGTGCAGGCGCACGCGCACGGTGCCAGGGCGCAGGCCGGTGACTTTCGCGACCTCCTCGTCGGATAGTTCTTCCATGTCGCGCAGGACCAGGACCACGCGGTAAGGGGGCGGAAGGCGGAGAATCGCATCGCGCAGCCATTGCGCGCGTTCGCCGCGCAGGGCGGAAGTTTCGGGGCTCTCGCCATTGCCGCCGGCCAAGCTTTCCAGTTCGCGGCGGTCGGGCATCAACTCATCCAGCACCAATTCCTTCTGGGGAGCGAACTTGCTCTTGCGCCGGCTCATCAGGCAGCGGTTTTTGGCCACCTTGTAGAGCCATACGCTCAGCGCCTGCGGGCTGTTGAAGCGGGGCAGGTAAGGGACCGATTTGAGCAGCACCTCCTGCATGGTGTCTTCGGCGTCTTCGCGCTGACCACACACCTTCATGCTGAAAGAGAACACCGTCTCCTGCAGCAGGGCGAGCGCCCGCTCCAGCGAGGTGGGGTCATTCTGGCGCAGCAGTTCGAGGGCTCGAGAAATCTCCGGGCGCATGGGTTTCTGCGGCTAATGTAGCACGGGTACGGGAGCCGACTGTTTCACTCCCCCATCACTTTCACGACCACGCGCTTGCTGCGCTGGCCGTCAAATTCGGCGTAGAAGACGCGCTGCCAGGGACCGAGGTCCAACTTGCCCGCCGTGATAGGCAAAATGACCTCATGGTGGATGAGCAGCGACTTGAGATGCGAGTCGCCATTGCTTTCGCCGGTCTGATGGTGGCGGTAGTCGTCGCGATAGGGCGCCAAGCCTTCCAGCCATTCATCAATGTCCTGGATAAGCCCGGATTCGTTGTCGTTCACATAAACCGCGGCCGTGATGTGCATGGCCGAGACCAGCACCATGCCTTCGCGCACGCCGCTCTTTTTGACGATGCCTTCGATAGTGGGAGTAAGGTGGACGTATTCGCGGTGTTTCTTGGTATTGAAGCTAAGGTACTCAGTATGGAATTTCACGGTGGCATCCTTGAAAACGGCCTGGGCACGCAATACTCTGGCCCGCATCCATATTAGCCATGGACGAGAGCCAGGCGGAAATCCGGGAACTGCGGCGGCTGGTAGAGGATCTGCTGCTCCGCATGTCGCGCCTGGAGGAGCGGGCCGGCCTGGCCGGCAATGGTGCCGCGGCGCGCCAGAGCGACCAGCATGAGACCCGTCCGGCGCGGCTGGAAGTTGTGCCCCCGCAGGGGCCGCAGGTCGAGAGGCCGCACAGCCCCACACCGCGCAGCGACCTGGAAGCACGCATTGGTTCGCAATGGCTGAACCGGATTGGCATTGTCGCGCTGCTGATCGGGCTGTCTTACTTTCTGAAGTACGCGTTCGAAAACAATTGGATAGGGCCTGCAGCGCAGATTCTGATTGGGTTGATAGCCGGCGCCGCCGTTGTCGTCTGGAGCGAATGGTTCCGCATCCGTGGCTACCACGCGTTTTCCTATTCGCTGAAGGCGGTGGGAATTGGCGCATTGTACCTCTCGCTATGGGCGGCCTTTCAGGTTTACAGCCTGATACCGATGGGCATGGCTTTTGCGGCCATGGTGGTGGTCACCGCCGTTAGCGCGGGGTTGGCGGTGCTGCAGAATGCAGAGATACTGGCAGCGTTTGCCTTAGCCGGCGGATTCGCCACCCCCGTGCTGGTCTCCACCGGTCAGAATCATCAGGTGGCGCTCCTTTCTTACCTGGCCCTGCTCGATGTGGCCACCCTGGCCATGATATTTCCGCGGGCTTGGCCGCGCCTGCTTCTGCTGAGTTTCGCCGGCACCGTGGCGCTCTACTTCGCCTGGTACGCGCAATTTTATTCGGCGAGGCAGTTCGCGCTGACCTTCGCCTTCGCCACGCTGTTCTGGTCCATTTTTGCGCTGGCTACGATGGTCGGCAGCGGGCGGGGAAGCATTGTCCCGCGCTCGGTGCTGATGGTTGCAGCGCTGAATGGAGTGGTGTACTTCCTGCAGGTCTACCTGATGCTGGAGAGCGCAACGGCGCGGGCATGGTTGGCCGCAGTGCTGGCCATTGTTTATATGCTGCTGGCGCGGCAGAGGCG
>DATJFA010000270.1:0-8279 GCA_035496015.1 Terriglobales bacterium
CAAAACTCTGCCCAATGGCCTCAACGTGGTGGTCATCCCCACGCCTGAATTTCGCGGCATGGTTACGTACGCTACCGCCGTGTTGGCGGGCTCGCGCAATGAAACGCAGGCGGGCAAAACCGGCCTGGCCCACTTGTTCGAGCACATCATGTTCCTGCATCAGTACGAGGGACAGAGCCATGGCTACGAACAGGCCATGCGCCGCATGGGCGCCTTCAACAATGCTTTCACCGACTACGACCTGACCTTCTACCATCCCACCACCTTCACCTCCAACCTGGTGGGGCCAGTACAAAGCCCGGAGGGGCCCGGGCCCGGAGTGATTCAACTGGAAGCCTCACGTTTTGAAAACCTCAAGCTCGATCGCAAGACCTTTCAGGTGGAAGCAGGGGCGGTGCTGGGCGAGTATCGGCGCATTTATTCCGATCCCGGCGAAAAGATGATTGAGGAAATGTCGCCGGTCGCCTTCCCCCATCATCCTTATGGCCACACCGTCATCGGCTACGAAAAAGATGTGGAGAACATGCCGCACGCCTGGGATGCGGCCTGGGAGTTTTACGGCAACTACTACAAGCCCAACAATGTGGCGCTGGTAGTGGTGGGCGATGTGCAGCCCAAAACAATCTTTGCAGAAGTGGAAAAGTACTACAGTGACTGGCAGCCGTCACACCCGCCGCAGATTCCGCCCGAACAGCCGCTGCAAGGACCGAAAAACGTCCATGTGGACTGGGAAGCGGATGTGTCGCCCCGCCTGGTGGTGGGCTACCGCACCCCGGCCATGCATCCCGGCGACAAGGAGACGGCGGTCACAATGGTGCTGCCGGAGCTGCTGGTCTCACGCTCTGCGCCGCTGTTCCAGAAATTGCGTTACCAGAAGCAGACGGTCACCAGCTTCTCCATTTTGGACGGCACCGAACTGCTGCAGTCCACCGACCCGCACCTGCTGCTACTCGACTCCGAGTTAATGCTCGACCGCTTCCGCAAAGAAGGCCAGCCCTATGTGAATGACGTGCAGAACGACGTGATCGCGGGCGTGGATGCGCTGCAGCATTTCTCTCAGGAGCCCGGTTCCGCTCGCATTCTGAAGGTGGTGAAAAGCAAGGTGCGCAATGATTTTCTGGCTGGGCTGGATTCTACCTACGATATCGCACAGACTTTCGCCTGGTACTACCGCTTCAACCGCGATGCCAACGCGATTGACTCGCTGATGCAGGCCATTGATTCGCTCACTCCCCGCGACATTGACCGCTACGCGCAAAAGTACTTCACCCCGCAGGGCCGCATTGTGACCACCCTGTGGCATGGGGCTGCGGCTGGAGTCTCCAGTTCGGCCGCCCCGACGGGGGTGAAATAGTGCGCCGCGTCTGGCTCTGCGCTTCCCTGCTCCTGCTTTGTGCCGCCGCGCTTTGGGCGCAATACAAGCCCTCCAGCAAGCACATCAAGCCGGGAAAGCTGCACGTGTTCCCTGCCAACCTGGTCACGGTGCCGTCCAATTCGCCGCTCTACCAGATCAAAATCATGGTACAAACGGGCTCGGCCGATGACCCCGCCGGCAAGGAAGGCCTCGCCAACCTGGCAGCGCAGGCGCTGATCGAAGGCGGCTTCGGCAATCCTAAAGATCCAGTCACCACGCAGAAGCTGGCTAACATCACGCGGTCGTGGGGGGACGCGGCCTTCCCCACCGTGCTGGTAGATAAACAGACCACAACATTCTCCATGACCGTGCCGCGCGATTCCTTCGCGCAATACATCGAACGCGTGCTTAAGCCGATGTTCAACCAGCCGCTTTGGCTGCCAAAGGAAGTGGACCGCCTGCGCCGCGATACGCTCACCAGCATTCAATCTGGCCTGCGCTTCGAAGACGAGGAGAGCCTGGGCCTGCTGGCGCTGGACAACTATGTTTTTTCCGGAACGGCGCTGGGCCACCTGGCCCTGGGAACCGTGAAAGGCCTGCAGGCCGCCATTCCCGCCGATCTCAACGCCTTCTACAAGAAGTATTACACCCTGGGAAACATGTATGTGGCCACCACCATCAACGGCCAGCAGGATCTGAGCCGGCTCATAGCCGCCCTGCCCGCGGGCCAGCCGGTGTATCGCCCGGCCAACCTCAGCCGCTCCGTGGTTGCGCCGGGACGGCATGTGCTCATCATCACTCAGCCCAACGCAATTGCCGCCGGGCTGCACCTGGGCTACCCCATCTCGCTGAAACGCACGGACGCTGATTATTGGCCGCTCTTCGTAGCCAACGTGTTCCTGGGTGTGCATCGGGACAGCTTTGGCCGCCTCTACCAGGATATTCGGCAAGCTCGTGGTTACAATTACGGCGACTACTCCTATATCGAGTACATGTATGCCGCGCCCCAGTTTCTGTTCCCGCCACCCACTACGCCGCGCGGCCAGCAGTACTTCAGCATCTGGATACGCCCCGTGGGCCGCCAGTACACGCACTTCATTATGAAAGCCATGACCGCAGAGTTGGACCGCTTCGCCCGCCAGGGCATGACGCCGGAAGAGGTGGCTGGGGCAAAGATCAAGGCGCGCGCCTTGTACTTGAATTACGCCGAGAGCGTGTCGCGCCAGCTGGGCTACCGCCTGGATGACATATTTTATGGCATGCGCGAGCAGGGCTATCTGGAGCAGATGCTCGCCCGCATTGACGCGGTAACACCCGAGCAAGTGAATGCCGCGATTAAGACATACCTGCAGGCGCAGAACCTGGATTATGTGATCGTGACTAACGAGGCCGAAGGGGAGAAATTGGCGAACGACATCGCCAACGGCACAAATGTTCAGTCCAAAACACCCGAGGAATATCACATCGCGCAGCCGGTTCCGCCGGACAAACAGCAGATGCTGGACCAGGACAAACAGTGGGCGGCGTACCCGCTGAACATTGCGCGGGCTAATATTACAGTTGTAAAGGCGGCGGACATGTTTGAGAGTACGGCAGAACCGGATCGGTAGTCAGGATTTTGCGGCCGGCTGAAACGCGAAATCCTTCGACTCGGATGCGCCTGCACGGCGCGTCCTCACTCAGGATGACAGCCATGAGAATTACTAGCCAACATATTGCGTCATATCTCTGCATCATTATTGTTCTCTCCGTGTCCACATACGCCGCGGAGCAAGCGACGCAGCGCGGGGTCATGGTCCGGCAGGCCACCATCTACATCTCCCCTGACCCAACCTCGGCGAAGCTGGCGCAGATCGAACGCGGCCGCGAGGTGGCCATAATCGAGCACAGCAACCAATGGCTGCACGTGTTCGCCACCCTTGCCGGCCAGCGCACCGAAAATCCCATGGTGGACGAAGACAGCGACATCGCCGACGTCCGCGACGTCAGCGGCTGGATTCTGGGCAAAGGCGTGGTTACCGCCTCCACCCCCAACGGCGACAAGATTCTTTTTGGCGCGGCAGCGGATGCCGAATCGGAAGGCAGCCGCCGTGGCGGACGCAAAGGCGCGGCCGGCGACGCCTACTTTCTCTACCTGCGCACCGAAGAGTACTTCCCCAGCTCGCCGCTGGCCGGCGAAGCTCTTTACCGGGCCGCCGACATCAAGTGGCAGCTCGACCGCCTTGACGTCATGAGCCGGCCTTCCTCTCACGCCCGCCAGGCATACCTGCGCGAAGGCATGAACGAAGACCTGATGAAGAAGGTCATCAAGAAATATCCCCACACGCAGTGGGCTGACCGCGCCGCCTTCCACCTCCTGGAGAACAAGGTGTGCGGCGACTGGCAGGGCGCGTCCAGCTGTCCCAAAAAAGAAGCAGAGATGTACGAGAAATATGCCCGCGAACGCCCCGACTCACCCGACGCGGCGGAGGCGCTTTATGACGCCGCCTGGCGCATGGCCGCCCTCATCCAGATTTACAAGACCGAGGAGAAGGCCAAGGACTCCGACCAGGCCAAGGCGCACGCCATCGAAGTGGCCCAGCAGATCATTTCCAGGTATCCGCAAAGCGACTGGAGCGACCGCGCCCAGAACCTGCTGTTCCTGGTGCAGCAGGACATTCCCATGTACGGGAACGCGGTGGAGTAGCCGGATTGCACGGGCGGGCAAGCGTCTATGAAAGTCCGTCTGCTTATGGCTTTGTCCGCCGCGTGGAGAACACACTCCTCTCCGCCGATAACTCCTGGTGGACTGGCTGCCGCCCCCTGCACGCCCGCATGGTTGCCGAAGTGCCGCGCGCCCTATACCTGAATTACCTGGCACGAAAATCCTATGTCGCCGCCCTGGCTCCCGGTCTCTTTCGGCCACTGGACTTGCCTGGCGACAAGGAAACGACTCTATTCACCATTTTGCTGTTCTCCTTGGAACGCAGCCGGCCGCTACGAGCACCGCAGATGTTTGGTGCGTTCTTTCCACACATTATGCAATCTAACTGGAGGTTCTACGGGCATCTTACAGAGCCGAACGCGGAATCCCGGCCATCGGTGTTGTTCCTGCGCACGGTGACCAACTCCCTCGCGCTGAGCATATTTGGCCGCCGTCTTGCTCGCTGCTTCCCCTTGAGACGCGCACGACGCATGGCGCTCAGCTGGGAGGCTCCGCGGCTGTCCGCGATGATTGAGCCCGGCGCTGGGTCTGCCCCGGAATTGATCTTCCAGGGAGAACAAATTGAATCGTCACCGATTAGCGAAGGCTTTCGCCAACAATTTTCTTCCTACGAAGACTACGCCCACTGGATCATTGATCAACACTTGTCTTTGGTGATTTGGCCGCGGGAGTACGTTGTGCAGGACATGCACTTGGATTTTGCTAAGGCGAAGATCACCCCTCTGCATTGCCTGAAATGCAGGGTTGCGGGGCTGGAAGATTTTGTGGTGCAACCGTCTGACTGCTTCCTTGTCGAGGGGCTGCAGGTGTTTTTGGACCACATTTTCAGCCGTACCAACAGGACTGGATTTTAGACCGGGGATCTTTCGCCGACGAAAAGGGACCTGCAGCTAATTTCTAAGTATCCGCCAGCCGGCTGGAGCGACCGCGCCCGGAACCTGCTGTTCCTGGCGCAGCAGGACATCTCCAGTACTGCAACGCAGTGGAGTAGTCGGGTTGCAGGGGTACGCAAAACATTTCTCGCACCCCTCTGTAGCTGCCTCTCATTCAGCGCGAAGCGCTTGCACGGTGTCCACCCGGGCAGCGCGGGCGGCCGGCACCAAAGATGCCGAAACTGCGGCCGCGACGATGACCACTGCCGATCCTAGCAACGGAATCGGCCCGGGAAGCTGGAGTTCCGGAACGTAATTCCCAGCCAGGCGCGACAGCCCCCACCCCACGAGAGCACCTGCGGCAATGCCGATGGCGGCGATTGTCGCCCCGTCAATCAGCACACCGGCAAGAATGCGGCGGGGCAGCGCGCCCAGCGCCAGCCGGATGGCAAACTCGCGCGTGCGCCAGCTCACCGAAAAAGCCAGTACGCCGGTAACTCCCACCACGGAAATTGCCAAGGCGAGGGCGGCAAAGCCGCCGAAGACGATGGCCGTGACGCGGTTGTTGGCCAGAACTTCGGTGCGGACATCTTCCAGGGTGCTGGCATGTTCGACGGGCTGAGTGGCAGCCACAGCGCGAATGGTGCGGGTTATGGCGGGGACGAGCGCGTAAGCATCCTTCTTCGCGCGCACCAGCAGGCAGGCCCCTAAGACCGGCCCCTGCGCGAACGGCGAATAAATCGTGAAGTTGTGTTGGGGCAGGATGTTCGCGTCGTCCACGTCGGCCGCGACGCCCACAATGCGGCGAGGCTCAGGGCTGATATCGGCGTACTTGATCAGAGGATCGGTCCACATGATGTGCCGGTTGATGGCGTCTTGCCCGGGGAACAACTGCTCCGCGATGCTCTTGCTGATAATCACCACCGGTTCGGCTTCCTTCCGATCGGCCTCTGTAAACTCACGTCCCTCGACAAGCGGAATCCCCAGAGTGCCGAAGTAGCCCGGAGAAACAAAGCGGAACCGGGAACGCAGATCGTCCCCGCTCTGCCTTTTTCTACCCTCGACCGCGAATTGCAGAGTAAATCTCAGGAAACCGGTATCGCGCCACGGGGCCATCATGCCGGTGGCGGCGTCTTCCACCCCCGGCAACTCACTCACGCTGCGCTGGGCTTCGCGATAGAATTGCGCCACCTGCTGGGGGGTATGGCCGTCGGAAATCAAGGGCAGGTCTGCAATCAGAACGTGGCCCGTTTCAAATCCTGGCTGTGCTTTCTGCAGCGAGACCAGCGTCCGCAGCAGCACACCCGCGCTCGCCAGCAAGAGGAATGACGCGGCGATCTGGATAACAGTGAAAACGCGAATCCGGCGACGGCTGCTCGTGGTGACGCGGCCGGTGCCGCTCATCAGCCCCAGGTCGCCCGACCTGTCCGCGGAAGGCAGGCGGGGAACGAAGGCCAGAAACACCGCCGCTGCCAGCGCCAGAGCCAACCCCATCCCCAGCAAGCTGAAATCAACCCGCAGATCCGCCGCCCTCACCGAGTATCGCAATGCGTATCGCGCGAGCACGGTGACCATCGGCATGGCCACCAGCACGCCAGCCAGCCCTCCGCTGCCGCACAGGACCAGGCTTTCCGCCAAGAGCGACCGGCGAATGGCGGCAGTGCTCGCACCGAGCGCAGCGCGGACCGCCAGCTCCGATTCGCGACGAACAGTCCGGGCAAGGATCAGGTTCGCCACGTTCGAGCAGGCAATCACGAACAGCAGGCCTGAGGCGCCAAACAACAGCCATAGTATGGTGCTGGCTTGCTCGTTGATCTGCTCCCGCAACCGCCTGGCTTCGATCTGGAAGTGATACTGGGGCTTGTAGACCTCAGGATGCGCCGCCATCATGGCCCCATACGCAGCGCGAAGCTCGGCGCGCGCGGAGTTAAGGCTGGCCCCGGGCGCAAGCCGGCCGAAAACCTCCGTCATGCGGTGCTCGCGGCCCTGCACCATAGTCGCCGACAGGTGGTGCGGGCTGGTGACGATGTTGGCGATCAGCTCCGTTTCCGCCGGATAAGGAATGGAGGGCTCCAGAACCCCGACAATAGTGGCGGAGCGAACCTGCATCATGCTCCCCAGCCGGATCACCTTTCCTATCACCTTGGGATCGGAGTGCAGCGTACTGTTCCAGAATTTGTAAGTGAGCACTACCGCCCCGGCGGCGTTGGGGCCATCGTCGCGCGGGTCCAGCAGGCGGCCCAGCACCGGCTTCAGTCCCATTACCTCAAAATAGTTGCCGTCAACTACGCCAGCGTGGATTTCCCGTGTCTCGCCGAATCCCTGCGCCGTGAAGTCAACGGTGGAGAAGGTGCCGAGTTTGCTGATGGTCTTTAGGTGGGCGCCTAGGTCGGTGATCTCGGGAATTGAGAACGTGGTATTGTCCACTTGCAGGCCCGGGGCGCTCTGCTGGACATAGATCAGGCGATCTTCATCGCGATTCACCAGCGGACGCAGCAGCACACCCCGCACGACGTTGAAGATGGCCGCGTTCGCGCCAATCCCCAGCGCCAGGGTAAGGGCCACCGTGACCCACAGCGCGGGGGTCCGCCTCAGCGAACGCAGGGCAACCCTCAAATCGGCCAACAGCGCAGCTACATTCCCAAAAACTGTTCCCGCTGTGTTGCCTTCTAACTCGTCGAAGGTGTGGAACGTCATTTGTCACTCCGATAGCTTCACCTAACCGCCACCACTTGACCGGGCACATCTGACGATGTACGTACCATTACCTAGGCAAGCTGTTTGCCACTGCCAACCGCTGCTAAGCCACTGGAAATTAAAGCGATAGGACTTTATGTGGCTTGCTATTCGTGGCGGCAATGTCCGATTGCGAAACTGCCTGCCCGAAAGTGAACACTCGAGTCCACCGAAAAGGAGTTTCGCGTCTTTCGGAAATGATTTCACTTCTGCCGCTTCGCGGCAGCCTCGACGTTTAGCAGGATGTGGTCGAGTGCTACACGGTCAAACATCCGGCCATTCGCGATAACGACGCTGATTTTGCGGGTGTTTTCGATGTTTACAAGCGGATTTGCGCTCAGCAAGACCAGATCGGCGATTTTTCCCGGTTCGACTGAACCAAAGCTGCTTTCCATCCCAAGAAATTTCGCCGGGTTGCTGGTGGCCGTCTGGAGCGATTCCATGGGCGTGAAACCAGACTCGACAAAATTGGCTAGCTCATCGTGCAAGCTGAAGCCCGGCATAATGTAAACGCCCGGGGCGGTGTCCGTTCCTGCCATAAACGGCACCCCGCCACGGTGTAGCGCGCCGACTATTTGCAGGTTGCGCGCGAAGTACTCCCGGCGCAGTGGCA
>DATJFA010000271.1:0-2168 GCA_035496015.1 Terriglobales bacterium
CGGTTCCGCAGCGACATCAGCTTGGCAAAGATCTCGCCTTCGCGGCCGGGCTGGCGCATGCGCTCCTGCCACTCGGTTTCGGTGAGCCACCCCGCCTTCATGCGCGTGCCGTCGTAGAGCAGGATGTCGAGTTCCTCAGTGTTATTCACCGCCGGCCCGTTCATTTGCGCGCGCGCGCCGCAGGAGTTGTTGCCCAGCATGCCCCCGAAGACGCAGCGGCTGTGGGTGGCAGGTTGCGGGCCATAGGTCAGCTTGTGCGGCCACGCGGCCTTAACCAGGTCATCGCAAATAGTGCCCGGCTCCACCCGGGCATACTCCTGCGCCGGATTCAGCTCCAGGATGTGGTTCAGGTACTTGGAGAAGTCAATCACGATGCCCACGTTGCAGCACTGGCCGGCCAGGCTGGTGCCGCCACCGCGCGAGAGCACCGGGGCGCGGAACTTGCGGCAGGCGGCCATGGCCTGCACCACATCTTCCACGCTCTTAGGAATAACCACGCCGATGGGCACTTGGCGGTAATTGGACGCATCCACCGCATACATACCCCGCGTGCCTGCGTCGAAGCGCACCTCGCCTTCCAGGTTGCGGCGCAGCTCCGCCTCCAGGCCGGGCACATCCACCATGTTGGCCGAGCGCCAGTTCTGCGGGCGCATTTCGATCGGCTTTCTGAGTTCCTCTTCTGAAACTACGGGTAGACGACTGGCTGACATCTCTTCTCCTAAGCGGCAAAGCGTTGCACGTCGGCCTGCTTGAATTCCAGCCCCAGGCCGGGGCGCGAAAGGTCAGGGCGCAGCTCGCCATTCACAAGCTGCGGCAGGCCATCAAAGAACATGCGCTCAATGCGCACGTGATCGTGAAAATATTCCAGATTTTTGAACGGACTTACGGCACAGCATGCGTGCGTGTGCAGAGCGGGCGCGGTATGGGCTGAGAGCGGCACATTGTGAGCCTGGCAGAGGGCTGCCACTTGCAGGAACGCAGTCACACCCCCGCAGCGCGTCATGTCCGCCTGCAGCACGTCCACGGCGCCCGCCTCCAGCATGCGGAGAAAGTAGAAGATGTCATAGCCGTACTCGCCGGCCGCGACCTCCATCATCGCGGGAGCCCGGTCGCGGACAAGCCGCAAACCCTGGAGGTCGTCGGACGAGACGGGTTCCTCAAACCAGAACACGCCGAACTTTGCGAAGGCCTCTGCCTGATAGAGCGCCTGCTTGCGGCTATAGGCCCCGTTTGCGTCAACGAACAACTCAGCCTCGTGTCCAATGGCCTGGCGAGCCACGCGCACTCTCTCGATATCCCGCCTGGGCTCGCGGCCAATCTTCATCTTCACCGCCGGGATGCCCTGCTCTACCCATCCCGCAAGCTGCTCCGCCAGTTGTTTATCGGAATACGAGGTAAATCCTCCGCTCCCGTAAATCGGCGCCCCCGGCCTCGCCTGCCCCAGCAGAGTCACCAGCGGCATCCCCAGGAGACGTGCCTTCAAGTCCCACAGCGCGCAATCGACGGCGGAAATGGCCGCGGAACAAATCCCCGGCCGGCCCAGGTTGCGGATGCGCCGCCACATTGTCATGTAGGTAGACGTCACCGCCATCGGGTCGCTTCCCTTCACCACTTCGGAAAGCACGCTATGGATGAGCTTGGCCGCGGAAGCATCAGCATAGGTGTAGCCCAGTCCCCTCTGGCTGCCGGCATGAACTTCAACCAGCACCATGGTGGTCTCGTGCCATTTCAGGGTTCCGTCCGATTCGGGTGAGTCAGTAGGCACCGTGAAAACGAACACCTGGAGTTGTTTGACCGGCGGACTGGCGGAGAAAGCAGGCATGCGGTGTAGGCCGGGGGGGAACGCTGGCCCGGCAAACGGCCTATCCGTACAGATGAATTCGTGGGCAAGGAGGTTAGCTTGCAGCAGCACACAATTCCATCGCGGCACGATGCTTTTCTGCGCCGCTTTCGCGTGCCCTGCCCCGGTGGGTCATCCCGCGGCCCTTTATAGCCAAGGGACCTCGTGTACTGAAATCAACTGTTGCCACCGGCTGCAGCTCTGCTTAGTCCCCTTCTTTCGGCAAACAGCCCGTGCTTAGCGGCGCATCGTACAAGAGGGTCCGCTCGTGGCTAACGCCACCCATCTATACGTCTTCAAAAAATAAGGAGTTTCCTCTCATGACCGC
>DATJFA010000272.1:0-6522 GCA_035496015.1 Terriglobales bacterium
GGCCTCTCGCTGTTCAATCCGCTGAACGCCACTACCAACCAGGACGCGACCGGCTATCTGGCCACCTTCAAGGACCAGCATTACTTTAAGAACGGCACATTGCTGGAAAATGGCCTGGCCTTATTCGAGCAGGAGCTCGACGTGCTGCCTCTGGGCAACAAGCCATTCATCGTTTCTCCTGGCCTGGTCAGCGGGAATTTCTACCGCACCACCCTCAGCCGTTCCCGGCGTTTGCAGTGGATTACCAACGTCTATCTGCGCCCTCGCACCTGGCACGGCCGGCACGAGCTTAAATTCGGCATGGACGCTGATCGCGTGGCGTACCACGAATTCGACGACCGCACTCCCATCCGCACCTTCGCCGAAAGCGGCACGCTACTCCGCCAGACCCTGTTCCCCGGCGAAACTCTCGCTCTGCGCAAAAATAACCTGCAGGGCAGCGCCTACGCCCAGGACCGCTGGTCGCCTTTTGACCGGCTGCTCATCGAAGCGGGCTTGCGCTTTGATACCGATGAAATCATCCGCCGCATCCTGGCTTCCCCCCGCATCGCCGGCACCTACATGCTGACCAGCGATGGCGAAACCAAGCTCTCCGGCGGTTTGGGCATCTTCTACGATGCCACCAATCTCAGCCTGGTCAGCCAGCCACTCTCCGGCACCCGCCTGGACTACTACTACGGCGCGAACGGCATCTTGCTGCGCCCGCCGGTATTTACGCAATTTTTTCTGAATCAGAACACCTTGCGCGAGCCGCGCTTTCTCAACTGGAGTTTCAGCCTGGAGCGTCGCTTGCCTGGCGACGTCTATGCCACCGTCGAATACCTGCAGCGCCGCGGCACCGATGGGTTTATTTATCTGCCTCAGCCTGCCTTGGCCGGCCTCACCGGCGGCTCGTTTCTCATGAGCAACGTTCGCCAAGACCACTCCAGCTCGCTGCAGTTCATCGTGCGCCACACGTTCCGCAAGACCTACCCGCTCATGGCTTCCTATACCCACTCACGCAGCGTTACCAACGCCGTTCTCACCTACAGCATTGACAATCTCAATAGCGGACTGGAGGGTCCGGGCCCTTATCCCTGGGACAGCCCTAACCGCTTCCTGGCCTGGGGCATGGCCCCCTTGCCCAGCCTGCCGCTGATCCATAAGCTCGATTTCGCCTACTCCGTCGACTGGCGCACCGGCTATCCCTTTTCCATCGTCAACCAGGAGCAGCAGTTTCTGCAGCCGCTGAACAACGTGCGTTACCCGCGCTTCTTCTCTTTCAGTCCCTACATCGAAAAGCGAATTACCTTGCGCAATTACAATTTCGCCCTGCGCGGCGGCTGCGATAACATCACCAGCAGCCGCAATCCCGGCGCCGTTAACAACAACATCAGCTCGCCCAATTTCCTCACCTTCAGCAACTTCGATCGCCGCACCTTCGTGGCCCGCGTTCGCTTCCTGGGCAAGAAAAAGTAAGGACATTTCTCGCCGGGTTGCAGAGGGAACTCAATTCCTGGAACTGGGTACTAGGTACCGGGTACTGGGAACTCTCATCTTTGTTAGAATCAAGAATTGTCTTCGATTATCTGAACCTACCGGAGGAAATATGGCTCACGAACTGCCCCCTTTGCCCTATGACTATTCAGCCCTCGAGCCGCATATTGACTCGCAGACCATGCATCTGCACCATGACGGCCACCATGCGGCCTATGTCAAAAACCTGAACGCAGCCCTGGAAAAGCATCCCGACCTGCAGAAGAAGCCCGCCGACGAGCTGTTGCGGAACATAAACAGCATTCCCGAGGACATCCGCACCGCCGTGCGCAACAATGGTGGCGGCCATGTAAACCACAGCATGTTCTGGCGCATCATGAAGTCTCAGGGCGGCGGTGAGCCCAGCGGTAAGCTTGCCGAAGCCATCAAAAAGACTTTCGGCAGCTTCGGCGATTTCCAGAAGCAGTTCAACGATGCCGGCACCAAGCTGTTCGGCAGCGGCTGGGTGTGGCTGGTGCGCGCCCAGGGCGGCAAGCTGCAGATTGTCACCACCCCCAACCAGAACAACCCGCTTTCCGACGGCAACTTCCCCATTATGGGCAATGACGTTTGGGAGCACGCCTACTACCTGAAGTACAACAATCGCCGCGCCGAGTACCTGACCGCCTGGTGGAACGTGCTTAACTGGGCGGAAATCAACCAGCGATTCGAGCACAGCGAAGCGGGCATGCACGAACCCGCGCTGGCCCACCGCTAAACCTTGTTTGTATGTCATCCCGAGCGAGCCGGCGCCGAGCTTTGCGAGGCGCCGGCGAGTCGAGGGACTTTGTGTTTCAGTGTTTGGCCTTTCCCCCTCCTCGCCTTTTGGCCTTTGGCTCTTAGCTCTTGGCTAAAGGTTAAGAGCTAAAGGCTAAGAGCCACACCATGAACGCCATCACCATCATCCCCCGCACTCCCCACAGCACCCAGTTGCGCGATGTCCCTAAACCCAAGCTCGACTCCGTCGCCGATGGCCGCGGCGTGCTGGTCAAAATCCTCCGCGTGGGTGTGGATGGCACCGACCACGAACTGCAGGAGGGCCTTTACGGAGCTCCGCCGCCGGGCTTCGACTACCTCATCGAGGGCCACGAAAGTTTTGGCCAGGTGGAAGCCATCGGCGCCAAAGTCCACGAACTCGAGCCTGGTGACTTTGTTGTCGCCACCGTACGCCGCCCCGGCTCCAGCATTTACGACCGCATCGGCGAATATGACTTCACCACCGACGACACGTACTACGAGCGCGGCATCAACCTGCTGCACGGTTTTCTCACCGAGTACTACGTGGACCAGCCCGAGTACATCGTGCGCATCCCTCCCGGCCTGAAGGATGTGGCCGTGCTCCTGGAGCCCACTTCCATCGTGGAAAAGGGAATTGCCCAGGCGTTCGAAATTCAGCGCCGCCTTAAAGTGTGGCAGCCCCGCCGCGCCCTGGTGATGGGCGCGGGTTCCATCGGCCTGCTGGCTACGCTCGCCCTCGTGCTGCGCGGCATTGACGTCACCGTCCTGGGCAAAGACCACAAGCCTTACCTCAACTCCGACCTCATCGGCCAGATCGGCGCCTTCTACGAATCCACCGACAAGCTTTCCATCGCCGATGGTGCCCGTCAGCGCGGGCCCTTCGACATCATTCTGGAGTGCACCGGCTACTCCCCCATCGCATTCGAGTGCATGCAGGCACTGGGAAAAAATGGCGTGCTGGTGCTGGCCAGCGTCACCGGCGGCAACCGCACCATCACCGTGCCTTCCGACCAGATCAACCTGGGTTTTGTGCTGGGCAACAAAGTGATGGTGGGCACGGTCAACGCTAACCGCACTTTCTTCGAGATGGGCGTGGAAGATATGGCCCTGGCCTCGGTGGAATTTCCCGGCTGGCTCTCGCGCCTGATCACCACCCGGGTTCACGGCCTGGCGAATTACAAAGACCTCTTCGCGCAGATGTCCGCCCCCGGGCAGATAAAAGTAGTGTGCGAAATCTCAACTGAGTGAACGAAGAATGATGAATGAAGAATTTCGCTGATCGCACGTTTTTCATTGTTTACTCTCATTCTCTCTTCATTCGTCATTCATCAATCATAATTTCCCGGAATGTCATCCTGAGCGGAGCCGGTTGATTCGCTTGCGAATCAATCGGCGCAGTCGAAGGACCTTGCGTTCGCTCGCAGCCCAGCACCTGGGCTCTGCAATTTCCGAAACTGTCTAGACAGGCGTCGTCCTGAGCGGCTTCAGCCGCGAAGGATCTCGCGTGCACCGGCAAAATACAGTGATGCAACACGCGAGATGCTTCGGCACTAAAGTGCCTCAGCATGACGCCAGGCTGCACGAGAACGCAACTCGTAATTCTTACGAGAGCACATTTCAAAGACGGCTTTCATTCGTCATTCTTCAATCGTCAATTACACAATTACCCGATTACACAATTACTCAGTTCCACGCGTCCTCTGCGTTAAGGTTTTTTGTACACCACCCCGCCCTTCATCACGAAGTTCACTTTTTGTAACTCGGTCACATGGCGCAGCGGATCGCCGGGCACCGCCACAATGTCGGCGTATTTGCCTGCCTCGATGGTTCCAACTTTGTCCTGCATGCCCAGCAACTCGGCGGCAGTTAAGGTAGCGGAGCGGATGGCCTGCGCGGGCGTCATGCCGTACTTCACCATCAAAGGAAATTCCTGTGTCGGGTTTACCGTCCAGGGGAACCCGCCGGCATCGGTGCCAAAGGCGATCTTCACGCCCGCGTTGAGCGCACGCTTAAACGTGTCGCCGTGGATGGCGATCATCTGCTCCCACACCTTCGCCCCTGCAGCCGCTCGTCTCTGCGCCACGTATTCGCCCACCAACAGCGTAGGCACGTAGTAGATGCCCTTCTGCGCCATCGTCTTCAGGTCTTCAGGCGCAATGTACATGCCGTGCTCGATGGAGTTCACTCCCGCCGTCACGCCATTGTGTACGCCATTAATGCCGATGGCATGCGAGGCCACAGGGCGGTTCTCGCGGTGCGCCTCGTCCACAATCGCGTTCAGTTCGTCCATGGTGAAGGTCGGCCGGTCTTCGACCACGGCCTGCGCGGTTACCCGATAGCCGCCATCGAGATAAGTCTTGATCCAATCCGCGCCTTTGGAGATCTGTTCGCGGACCGCAGTCCGGCAGCCATCGGCGCCGTCGCACACCTGCACCCCGTGCGGCCAGTCCGGCCAATCCCAGCGAAAGCCGAGCACCGGATATGCCCCGGTCACGTCCAGAGCCCGCGTCGCCACCCTCATGCGTGGGCCCTCGGTGATGCCGCGCTCGATGGCGTGCTTCAGGTCAACATCGGCGTAGCCCGCTCCCTCGGTTTCCAGGTCGCGAATGGTGGTGAAGCCATAGCCTAGCGCCAGCCGCGCCGACTGGGTGGCTACGATGGCGCGGTAGGCATCTGACTCCTGCAGAATCTGCTTGTTGTAATCTTCTTCCGTGACGTCGCCCGTCAGCAGCGCGTGCGTGTGCGTATCAATCAGCCCGGGCAGGCAGGTCTCGCGTGAAAGATCAATGAGCGTAGCGCCCTTGGGCATCATCTGATCGTAGCTGGCGGCCTGAACCTGCTTGATGTTTTCTCCCTCGACCACCACATCGAGGTTATGCCGTGGCTGTTCCGACTTTTCGTCAATCAGAGTTCCGCATCGCAGAATGCTGATAGCCGGTGGCTTCTGCGCAGTGCTCTGCGCTGCCGGTGCCTGTGTGGGGACGGGGCTTCGCCCCGTCCAGGCCGAGCGCAGCTCGGCTAGGGTCACCGGATGGCTTCCTTCACCGCGCTTGTCCTGTGCCCACGACGCGCTGCTCGTCACAACCACTGCCGCCAGCAGAGCCACTAATCCCCGCAGCAATCTCTTCCTGCTAATCATGCCGCTCCTCCTTGCTTTTGTCCGGGCGGGCGAGTGTACCAAAATCGGGGCGCTGAGCGCGCCGATTGCAGTTTTCCTTATGTGGTTGATTAAGCAGACATGGAGGAAGTCTTGACGGAAACGAAGGAAACTCGTGGAAGAATTAAATTGGGGAGATCGGGAGCGGTTCGCCAGAATGTGCTGCTAAAAAAAATTAAGAGTCCCGAGGTGATGTTGCACCCATTCGCCTCAGCCAGTAGCTCGCTTTAGACCCTTGCCGACCTGCACTCGCTGCTTCCTTGCGGGTTACAGCGCGCGATCGTTCCGCTCGGGCTCCGGGCTCACCGCCAACCGGGTAAATCTGTGCAACGCCTCGGGACTCCAATTGCTTTTCAGCAGGTTTCCTGTTCGCCTCGACCAGCGTTTTGCTATAGACCCTTGCTGACCTTCCCTCACTCGCCTTGCGGCTGCAAGAGTGATCCTGCTCGAGCCCCGGACGCTACGCCAACCGGGTAAACTTCAGAAATTGCCGAAGAACGATTATCTTTTTACTCCTTCCATTTTTTAAGTCAACTGCCAACGAGAAACTTTATAAGCTGTATTTTCTTTAGCTTGCGGTGCTTCCACACGAGACTGCCCGCATTTTGGTGCAGCCGAACCTGCCGTATTGCGCGAGAACGTTGCGCAGCGCGGCAAATGCGGTCTTCTGCATCTTCGAGCCCGCAACATAGGCTGGTTTGAAGGATGCACAAATGTGGAAATTCTTCGGAATCGGCTCCAGTTGCGGATTTAACGCATCCAGCGGTTTGCCACAGAAGACCAGCCTCTATAATGACGCGGCGCACAGAGTAGAATCATGCGGCCCAAATGAAAAACCTGGCTTTGAATCGTTCTTTGCGACATGTGCTCGCGGCTCTGGCCCTTTTGACGCTGCCTTTGGCGGCCCAAAAGATTTCGCCGGAGCAACGCACGGCGCGCTACCTGGAGTCGGTACGCCATCAGCCTTCGCTGCTGTTCGCCTTCCTCCAACAGATGCCCAAGGGCGGCGACCTGCACAATCACCTCTACGGCGCCGTTTACGCTGAAAGCTTCATCCAGTGGGCAGCCCAGGACGGGTTATGCGTGGACCGGACCAGCATGACTCTGCTGGC
>DATJFA010000273.1:0-2388 GCA_035496015.1 Terriglobales bacterium
ACCTATCACGTGGGACCGGGCCCGGTGCGTGTGCGCCTGCACCTGCAGCAGGATTACGCCTATCGCACCATCTGGGACGTGATTGGGCGCATTCCCGGCAGCGAGCAACCGGAGCAATGGGTAGTGGCGGGCAACCACCGCGACGCCTGGGTATATGGGGCCGTGGATCCCAACAGCGGGACCACGGCCATGCTGGAGGCAGCGCGGGGATTGGGCGAGCTGCTGCATGCCGGATGGAAGCCGAAGCGCACTATCGTGCTGGGCAGCTGGGATGGGGAGGAGCAGGGCCTGATCGGCTCCAGCGAGTGGGCCGAGCAGCACGCTTCTGAACTGGCTAACGCCGCCGCCTATCTGAATGTAGATGTGGCAGTTTCGGGGCCGAATTTCGGAGCCTCCGCCGTTCCCAGCCTGAAACAGTTCATCCGGGAAGTCGCCATGGCTGTTCCAAGTCCAAAGGGAGGAACGGTTTACGATGCCTGGAACAAGGCGCCGGAAAGGCGCACCGGGCCCACCCAGCAGCCCAATTCGGCCGATCTAAGCGGCTCACAGATTCGGCCTCCCGCCGCCGAAAGCTCCGGGCCGCCGGTGGGCGACCTGGGCAGCGGCTCCGATTACACGGCCTTCCTGCAGCATCTGGGTGTGCCCGCGGTGGACATAGGCTCCAGCGGGCCGTATGGCGTCTATCACTCAGCTTTTGATGACTTTGCTTATTTCAGGAAATTCACTGACCCGACCTTTGAGTATGAGCAGGAGATGGCGCGCATCTATGGCCTGGAAGTGCTGCGGCTGGCTGACGCCGACGTGCTTCCCTATGACTATGGGCAATATGGGAAGGAGATTGGGGCTTATCTGAAAATCACGCAGAGCAAGGCAGCAGCCAAGTTCGGCAAGGATGCGCCCGATTTCGGGCCTGCCCTGGCCGCTGCGGCGCGCCTGGAATCGGCAGGGGCCGCCCTCGCCAAGGTGCAAAAACATGCACAAAGTCGCCAAAGAGAACTCAACCAGCTGCTGGTGGGCACAGAGCGTGCCTTCCTCCTTCCCCACGGTTTGCCAAACCGGCCCTGGTACCGTCACGCCATCTATGCCCCCGGAGTCTATACGGGCTACGCCGCGGTGGTGATTCCCGGGGTCAACGAAGCCGTGGAGGCCGGCGACCGGCAGCGGACGGGGCAAGAGTTGATGGAGTTAACTGACTCCGTGAATGTGGCAGCGAAAATGCTCCGCAATTTCCGTTGAGCGAAAAAAATCCGGGGCGGCACCCCTTAAGAGAGCCGAAAAGAGCTAAACTAAGAGCCTCTGGCCGGACTGTTTTTATAACGACATTTTGTCGTGGTCTGGCCACCCGGGTGGCCTTGAAGCGCGTCTAAGCACTTTGCCTCGTTCTTTCAGGTAGCCGTCCACCTCCAGACCATCTCGAGGAGAGCGCATGCCCGTCGCCCGAATTATTTCCACCAGTTTCGAAGATGCGCTGCGCTTTGCCGACTACCTGCGGCCCCTCTATGACACGGTTGAAATCGCGCAACCAGGACGCGCTAATGACACCGCGGTGGATCTGGAAGTGAACCTGGAACTCTGCACCCCGGAGCAGGCATGGGAGCAGATCGCGCAGGTGAGCCAGCAGCCGGAGGGTGAGATTTTTGTCGCCCCAGGCACCTTGTTTCCTGAAAGTGCAGCTGCAGAATCGGTGGTTGAGGAGCGGGGCAGCGAACAGGAACCGGGGCCAACGGCAGCAGCTGCGGAACTGGATATTGTCCGCCATGAAGTGGAGGCGGCGATCGCCCAGGCCAGCGCCGTAGCGGCAACCGCGGCGGGTTCAAATGGCTCTGGGACCCACAAGCCACACACCGGCGCTGTACCGGAAGAAGAACTCAACTGGCTAGGCCGGGCCCGGGAGTCGTTGCGGCAATGGCTTGCAGTGCGAGCCCTGCTGCGGGAAATCCGGCAAATGCAGCAGGAAGAGCTGGCACAGGAACAGATGCGGCAGCGGCAGATGGCGCTCCAGTTCGAACGCGAACGGCGAGAACAGGAAGCGCGGGATTTGGCAGCCGCCCGCGCGGCAGCCGAAGTCGCGGTTATAACCCCGAAAGGGCTGCAACCCCCAGAACCTCTGTCAGCGGCCGCGTTCACGGCTCAGGAAGCGATTGCGCAACAACCGACAGCCGGGGAGGATTTGCAGCGCCAGGCGGAGGAGGAAGAGGCCGTCCGCCGCGGCTGGTTTGTGGAACAGATATTGCGGCGCCGAGCGGCCGACGAGACCGCCGGAATGGAAAGCGCCATCCCTGAGGACGAGGCGGTGCCGGTGGAATTTCAGGCTGTGCCGGCCGAGTCGTTCGCGGCTCCCGAGGAACTGGCAGCGGTGGTGCGCTTCACTCGGCAAAAAAGAAGCGA
>DATJFA010000274.1:0-6768 GCA_035496015.1 Terriglobales bacterium
GTTGTCCACCGCTTCCGAGTTGTGGCAGAGACCCTCAATGCCGTCGGCGATTTCCACGAACGCCCCGAAGCTGGCCACGCGCAGCACTTTTCCGTGCAGCACGTCGCCCACGCGGTGGGTCTGGAAGAAGGTCTCCCAAACGTCAGGCTGGAGTTGCTTTACACCCAGTGAGAGGCGCCGCTTGTCCGGCTCGATGGCCAGCACGATGGCCTTCACCCGGTCGCCCTTCTTCAGCACCTCGGAAGGATGCTTCACGCGCTTGGTCCAGCTCAGGTTGCTCACGTGCACCAGGCCGTCAATGCCGTCCTCGATCTCGATGAAGGCGCCGAAATCGGTCAGGTTGCGCACCCGCCCTTCCACCGTGGAATTCACCGGGTACTTCTCCACCAGCGACTCCCAGGGATTGGCTTCCAACTGTTTCATGCCCAGCGAAATTCGCCGCTCGGCGGGGTTCACCGCCAGAACCTCGGTCTCGATGTTGTCACCCACGTTGACCAGCTTGGAGGGGTGCTTCATGCGCTTGGACCAGGTCATCTCGCTCACATGTACCAGGCCCTCAATGCCCTGTTCCAGTTCCACAAAGGCGCCGTAATCGGTAACGCTGATCACTCGCCCCTTCACGTGCGCACCCACCGGATACCGATGCGCTGCATCCAGCCAGGGATCGGGCGTGAGCTGCTTGAAGCCCAGCGACACCCGCTGCTTATCTTTATCGAATTTGAGCACCTTCACCTGGATCTCGTCGCCCACGTTTACCAGGTCGCGAGGATGAGTGAGACGGCCCCAGGACATGTCGGTGATGTGCAGCAGGCCGTCAATGCCGCCCAGGTCCACAAAGGCGCCGTAGTCGGTCAAATTCTTCACCGTGCCAGTGAGCACCGCGCCCTCGTGCAAGTGCTCCATAACCTTTTCGCGCTTGGAGGACTGTTCCTCTTCCAACAACTGCTTGCGCGAAACCACAATGTTGCCGCGCTTTTTGTTGAGCTTGATGACGTGGACTTCAATCTGCTGCCCCTTGAAGCCTTCCAGGTTGCGCACCGGCCGCAGATCGGCCTGTGAGCCCGGCAGGAAAGCGTGAGCGCCGTTGATATCCACCGTCAGGCCACCCTTGATGCGGTCCACAACTACTCCGTGGATCGGGCGCTTCTCATTGTGAGCCTGCTCAATTTCATCCCAGGCCCGCAAGCGCTGCGCCTTCAGATGCGACAGGTTGATGTAGCCTTCCTCGGTCTCGCCCTTCTCCATCATCACATCAATGGCGTCGCCGGCCTGCACCTTGGGCTTCCCCTCGTGGTCCAGCACTTCGGCGATGGGCACCATGCCTTCCGACTTGGCGCCTATATCCACAACCACGTGGCTGGGCGTGATCTTGAGCACCGTCCCTTTCAGGACATGGTCCTCGCCGGAGGCGGGCTCGGGTTCAGGGGTGAAGGTTTCCAGTGCGGTGGCGAAATCGTCAGTTGTCATGTTTTCTTTTGGAGGCTGCGTGGAGTGGGCGGGCTGCGAAGTCATTCGCGATTCTCGTTCCGAGGACTCAGATGCAAACCCGGATTGCAGGTTGCTGGTAACTGTGTCTTCGAGCGCCATAGGGATACCGGTGCACCCGAAAGCCGCGGGGTGAACGAGCTAGGCAGATGAACTGCTGGCTTGTATCTCGGTGTGGTTGACCCGTCCTGCACTGCGCTGAACACTACTTTCAGCCGGCGGATCATCTAACGGAAACCCGCGTCTCTACGGAACCCTTCGACTATAGCAACCGCTCGCAAAAAGTGTCAAACCAGCCGGAAAAGTTTCGGTTTGCCGGAACTGCCCCAGCGCCTGTGCATCGGTGTCGGAGTCGCGCACGTGGCTTGACTCGGAAAACTCGCCTCCTTCTGCTACTCTCGGCGGCATGGATTATCTGTGGACGCCGTGGCGCTATGCCTATGTGAGCGGCGCGGGTAAGCCCGCAGAGTGCATTTTCTGTGAAGCTCCCAAGCTGGCGGATGCGCAAGCCGGAATCGTTTACCGCGGCTCTTTGTGTTACGTGATCCTCAACGCCTTTCCTTACACTTCCGGGCACGTGATGATTGTCCCTTACGAGCACCTCGATGAGCTGCAGAAATTACATTGCGATGCGACCCACGAGATGATGGACATTTCGCAACGGATGGAGAACGTCCTGCGCCAGGTATACCGGCCTGATGGCCTCAACCTGGGGATGAACATCGGCCAGGCGGCCGGGGCAGGAGTGGCCGGCCACATCCATATGCACCTGCTTCCCCGCTGGTCCGCTGACACCAACTTTATGACTACAACCGCCGAAACCCGCGTGCTGCCGGAGGCGCTGGAGACCACCTACCAGCGCCTGCGCGAAAAGCTGGAAGCCTAGGATTCATCAGCAATATCAGTGGAAAGGCCAACCCTGAACCTGCTGCCACGACGATTCAACACCCCAAACAATACGGCTTTTCTCTGTGCCTCTGTGTCTCTGTGGTGAACTCGTATTTCAGCGCTCGATTTCCAGCTCGGTCTCGCCGGCCGGCTCAGCCTTGGGCGGTTCGGGTTCCGCCTCCGGGGGCGGAGGCCCGGCCAAGTCAGACAGCTCCAGGCGCAGGTTGCCCGCGTTGGTAGCGTAGGAGAGACCGGTTTCCATATCAATCAGGCCGGCGCGGATCAATTTTTCGATCTCGCCATCGAAGTGCTGCATGCCGTCCTGGCTGCCGGTGCGCATGGCGTCGAGCAGCGTTTTACCGTCGCGCTCGCCCTTTTCCACATACTCCCGGGTGCGCAGGGTGGAGGTCAGAACCTCAATCACCGCCACGCGTCCCCCGCCATCTTTGCGCGGCAGAAGCCGCTGCGAAATGATGTAGCGGAATGACCGCGCCAGGCGGTTGCGAATGCCCTGCTGCTCTGACTGAGGGAAAACCCCGATGATGCGTTCCACCGTCTTGGAAGCGTCAATGGTGTGCAGCGTGGAAAGCACCAGGTGCCCGGTTTCGGCGGCTTCCAGCGCAATCTCAATGGTCTCGCGATCGCGCATCTCGCCCACCAGAATCACCTTGGGTGCCTGCCGCAGGGCGGCGCGCAAGGCCAGCGCGAAACTGGGCGTATCGCTGTGCAGTTCACGCTGGTGGATGGTGGAACGCTGATGCGTGTGCAGGAACTCGATGGGGTCTTCGATGGTGATGATGTGGTAGGCGCGTTCCTGGTTTACCCTGCCCACAATCGCCGCCATGGTGGAAGACTTGCCCGAGCCCGTAGGCCCGGTAATGAGCACGACCCCATTTTTCAGGTTAACAATTTCCGCCAGCTGCGCCGGCAGGTGCAGGGCGTTGAAGTCGGGAATGTTATTGGGAATTACCCGCATCACGATGGCGCAGGTGCCGCGCTGAATGAAAATGTTGACGCGGAAGCGGCCCGACCCCGGCAGGCTGTAGGAAAGGTCGCACGCCCCCTGCTCGCGCAGTTTGGTCATGGCCTGTTTGTTGTTGCCGATCAGGTCGCCGGCAATGCGGCGCGTGTCGTCGGGGCTCAGCGCCGGCAGTTGTGGCACCGGCGTCAAATGCCCGTTCAATTCCACCTGCGGCGGGCGGCCGGGAGAAAAGATCAGGTCGCTTACCTTGTCGGAAACGCGCAGCATAGCCGCCAGCACGTTGTTCGTTGCGGCAACGGAAGCAGCTGAGTGCTGGGCAGCGGGATCTGGGGCCTGAGCCGGGGTAGCGATAATGTCCTCCCGAGACATGCCGGCGCCTTTGCCTGGCGCGCGGCGCAGTTTAGGGGGAAGAAATCAATGTACCTGAAAGGCGGCGCTATGGGCTATGGCGAAGGGCGCATTTGTTGCGCACGATAGTGCATGAACGCTGGAGCGCCCCTCGCCTGGCAAAAAATAAAGGGCGGCATAAACGCCGCCCTCCCTGTCCTTCTCCCGCACTACTGTCGTTTGGACGTAGTTTTCTTCTTCGACTTCCCGAAGCTGGTCTCTACCGACGCTCCGATGCTGGCCAGCATCTGCTTGGCCGCATCGGCGTAGGTACCCTGCGGCGACAATTCCAGGTACTTATTGAACGCTTCCGCGGTTCCCTCGGGCGCGGTCATCTTGCCACTCTTGTCGGTAGTGGCCTTGCCCAGCAGATTCACGCCCTTCCAGTAGTAGGCGTCGGCCTTGGTGGGATCGGCGGTAATGGCCTTATCGAAGGCTTGCACCGCGTCATCCATCTTGCCGGTATTGGTCAGCACCGCGCCCAGGTTGAAGTAGTACTGGGCGGCGTGGGTGGGATCAGATTGCGCAGCCTGGGTGAAGGTCTTGATGGCGTCGTCGGTCTTGCCCGCCTTGGCCTGCACGTCGCCCAGGTTGTTGAGATAGGCGCCATCGTTGGGTTTGATGGTCAGCGCCTTCTGGTAGGCGGCAATCGAGTCGTTGTACATCTGGGTCTTTTGCGTGGCATCGGTCTGCTTGGTGGCCGCCCCGCGCAAGGCGTCGCCTAGCTTGAACCACAGCAGGTCGCGGTTGGGATCAATGGTGGTGGCCTCCTTCAGCACCGAGACCGCCTGGTCGTAGTTGCCCGCCTGCTCCGCCGCCGAAGCCGCCGCCAGCTTCTCGTTCAGCGTCTTGATGGTGGCGTTTTCCTTCTGGACCTTTTCCTGCTGCGCCTTTTGCTCAGGCGTCATCTGTGTTTCGGCCCGCTGCTTGGCCGCGGCCTGCTCCTTCTGCAGGTTGAAGTCGGTCTCGTTTTCGTCCGACCCGAGCTGCACCTGCACGCCGTTGAAGTAGAACAGCACCTGCCCGTTCTGGATCAGCGTAATCTTGTACTTGCCTGGCGCAACGCCCAGGGAGAAGAATTCGCCCTTTTTGTTGGTCTTCAGGTTGTACTTCTGGCCGCTGTCCTGGTTGGCATATTCCACCGTTGCTCCTGCAATTGGTTTGCCCTGAGCATCGATGCACTTGCCCTTTACCGTCGCCATGCTCTGCGACCAGGCCGCCGGAATCATCAGGGCCGCTGCCAGCACTGCCATCATGCAAATAGTTAGACGCTGCTTCATTTCAGCCTCCCGGCTCCACGCCGAAATTCTCTTGCCAAAGCCTCTGCTGGCCCTGCTTCTGGCCGACTTCAACCCGGTATCGCCGGGGCCATGTAGGCGATAGGATCGCGCGCGCCCGCATTCTGAAACGCGCGCAGCCGCAACACACAGCTGTCGCATACGCCGCAGGCGCGATCCTCGCGGCTGTAGCAGGACCACGTTAAATCGAAGGGCGCGCCTAATTCAAGGCCGAGGCGCACAATCTGTGACTTGCGCATGCTGATCAGCGGCGTGGTGATTTCAATCCGCCCCTCGCGCGTTCCCGTGCGCACCACCTGGTTGAAGGCGCGGTAGTACTCCGGGCGGCAATCGGGGTAACCGGAGCTGTCCTGCGCCACCGCCCCGATATAAACCTTATCTGCACCCTGCACCTCCGCCCAGCTCACTGCTACCGCCAAAAAGTGGGCGTTGCGGAAGGGTACATAGGTGAGGGGAATCTCACCCCCGATGACCTCGGCCGCCGTGGGCACCTGCAACTCCGGGTCGGTGAGGGCGGACCCTCCGATCGCGTGCAGCGCGTCATTGCGAATGAGCAGGCGCTTGCGGATGCCCAGGCGGTCGCAGATGGCGAGAAAGGCCTCGCGCTCGCGCTTCTCCGTGCGCTGCCCGTAGCTGATGTGCAGGGCGGCGGGGTCGTGATCGCGGGCGGCCAGGGCAGCGCACACACACGAATCCATTCCTCCGCTCAGCAGCACTACTGCCGGGGATTTGTAGCCACGATCGGCCATGCGATGGTGAATGTCAGCCATGTAAGATGCGATTGACGGGCAGCGCAGCTGCCCGTAACTGCTGGCTTCTAGCTAACTAACTAGTAGCTAGAAGCTGGTGGCTCAAACTCCTTTCAGCGCCGGATCCCACACGAACTTATGAATCTGTAAGCCCAGCCGCGCGGGCAAACCGTCTTCCAGCATCCAGTCCGCCAACTCCCGCGGGTCGAGCAGGCAATGAGAGGCGTCCCGCGCCCCATTGGCATCCTTGCGAAACGCTGGGGAGAGGATCACCGAATGCACTCGCCGGGCAAGCTCATGTTCGCCGATGAAGTCGCGCGCGAACTCATAATCCGCGCGGTCGCTGAGCACAAACTTGACCTCATCGCCCGCTCCCAGCGACTGCAGGTTCTCCATGCGAAACGTATCCGGCGCCCCCGAATGCGGGCACTTCACATCCACGACCTTCACCACCTGCCGCGGCACCTTGTGCAGGGGGCGCTCGCCGCTGGTTTCCAGCAGCACAGTGTAGCCGCAATCGAGCAGGCGCTGCATCAGGGACACTACTTCGCGCTCCTGCAGCATGGGCTCGCCCCCGGTAATCTCCACCAGCGGCAGCGAACCATTACCGCTCAGCTGCTTTACCTGCGCTTCCACCTGCTCCACCGACATCTTCACCCCTCCGGTGAAGGTGTATTCGCTGTCGCACCAGGTGCAGCGCAGGTTGCAGGCGGTCAGGCGCACAAAGATGCACGGCAGCCCCGCCCAGGAGGATTCTCCCTGCAGCGACTTGTAGATCTCTGTGATCTGCATAGCTGTAGCGCCGGCCTCTGGCCGGCTGTCTTGCGGGCGTCTCGCCCGCATGTGGGGACGGCGGCTACTCAAAATACCGCGCCGTGGTCGTGTCCGTTTCCCACACGATTACGTCCTTTACCCGCACCCGCCCATTGGTCGCGGCGTGCAGTTGGGCGTTGGTCTCATGGTAGAAGTACCGCGCCAG
>DATJFA010000275.1:0-6936 GCA_035496015.1 Terriglobales bacterium
AAATTCTCGACATGTACCCGGACCTGCCCCGCAAGCAGCGCGAGACCCAGGTGCTGCAGAAGTATCCCGCCATATTCATTATCGGCATCGGCTGGCCTCTGGCCGACGGCTACCCGCACGAGAACCGCGCCGCTGACTACGACGACTGGGTCACCGAAACCCGCTCCCAGGACGGCCGCCCCGTGCACGGGCTGAATGGCGACATCCTGGTGTGGAACCCGGTCACGCGCCGCCGCCATGAGCTGACCTCCATGGGCATCCGCGTGAATGCCGACTCGCTGCGCAAGCAGCTCAGCCTGTCAGGTCAAACCAACTTCCTGAAATTTCCCTACCACCAGGCCATCGTCAACAATCAGATTCCCCTGAGCATCGGCGGCGGCGTGGGACAGGCGCGTACCCTCATGCTGCTGTTGCGCAAAGCGCACTTGGGCGAAGTAACGGTCAGCGTCTGGCCCAAAATTCTCAAGGACATCTGCGCCCGCAAAAACATTTTTGTGCTCGAATAGGTGGCATAGGGCTGTTCCTGCTCCTGCAATTTTGAGGAAACAGCGAGTCCCTATGCGATTGTCATCTTGAGCGCAGCAGGGCAATCCTATACGACTGTCATCCTGAGCGCAGCGAAGGACCTGCTTTTTCTTTCACGGGCAGAACGCGTTTCTGTGCGGGCGCCCTCGCCCGCATGCTTGACCTCCGCAGCAGGCGTCATTTCCGAGGCACTTCAGTGCCGAGGAATTGCGCGAGCAGTGCAGAATTCTTCTGTTTGAAAAGACGTTGAGGCTCCAGGCGAGACTCTTCGGGGCTGCCCATCAGAATGACTCCCGCTGAACAGAATATTTTCCTCGCCATCAATCCAGAGTTGGGCATCCGCGCCCGCATCGTCGCGTTCTAACGGGTTGACGATCTTATGCACGCTGCGCTCGAAACTCTTCGCCCCGCCCACGACGAGGCGGCCTGGGACCTGTTCGTCTTCCGCAAAGCTCGCGAAAGCTTGTGCGCCGAGCAACTCAGGCAGCAACTGCTCGCCAGCCTGCGCTCTGCCTTGTCGTGCAACGATCGGAACGCGCTGCTCGACTGCTTCGTCCGGGCCGGCGAACTGGAGTGCGCTCTCGGCGACCTGGGCAGCCCGGAACTCGCGCGGGCCGCGCGCGCCGTGGACGCGCTCGCTGCCCTCACCGTGCAGCCTGGCTCCAGCACCCCGGCCGGCGACATCCTGAGCGCCTTTTCCCAGCTGCGCTTGCCGCCCACCGTCTTCCTCTCTCATCCCGAGGGGTTTTCCTACTACGGCCTCCATCCTCTGGATTTCTGGGATCTGGCCCGGCAGATCAGGCTGGAAAGCCCGTCCGCCGCAATCATCGGTATTCGCAGCATCGGCACCACGCTCAGCAGCATCGTCGGCTGTGCGCTCAAGGGTCGTGGGCGGCAGGCGGAACGCATCACGGTTCGCCCGGCGGGCCCGCCGTATGAGCGCTGCCTCGAGTTCACACCCCAGCAACTGCAATGGGTACGCGCTCACTTGGCGCGCGGCTCCGAATTTGTCGTGGTGGATGAAGGCCCCGGCTTCAGTGGCTCCAGTTTCATCGCCGTGGGCCGCGCCTTGCGCCGGGCCGGAGTTCCCAGCGCGCAGATCCTTTTTATGGGGAGCCGCAACCCCGAATCCACCGAGATGCACGCTCGCTTCGATCCCGAGTGGAACACGTTCCGTTTCTGCTCCGTGCTCCAGAGTACCCGCCTCCCGGTAGCAGCCAAGATCTACTGCGCCAGCGGCGGTTGGCGCCAAAACCGCTTCCTTGAACAGCGGAACTGGCCCGCCTGCTGGACCCAATTGGAGCGGAACAAATACTTTTCTGCCGATCGCAGCAGCCTCTTCAAGTTCGAAGGCTTTGGCCGCTACGGCGCCGCCGTCCGCCAACGCGCAGAAGATCTCTCCCGCGCCGGCTTCGCTCCGCCTGTGCTCAGCTACGAAGGTGGTTTCGTCGAATATGAAATAGTTCCTGGCCGCGCGATGTGTCCCCGCGACGGCAGCCCAGCCGTGCTTCAGCGACTGGCCGAGTACTGCGCCTTACGGGCAGACACGCAAACGGCTTCAGCGCCGGCGCCGGTCAGCTTGGATTCCATGCTCCAGCACAACCTGGGAGTACAGTTTGGTGTCCAAGATTTTCAACTCGACCTGCCGCTGGAGAAACTGGTAATTGCCGACGGCCGCATGATCCCGCACGAGTGGATCGCGTCGGGTGAGCGCCTGATGAAGACCGACGGCGCCAGCCACGGCGATGATCATCTTTTTCCCGGAGCCACTGACATCGCCTGGGACTTGGCGGGCGTGATCGTGGAGTGGAACCTGGCGCGCGGCCAGCAGGAATTCTTCCTTCGCGAGTACCAGCGGCGCTCGGGCGACAACCCTGCCCGCCGGCTCCCCGCCTACCTTCTCGCTTACTCGGTGTTTCGCATGGCTTTTTGCCGCATGGGCGCGGCTGCCATGGCGGCCTGGGACGAAGCTCACCGCCTGTGGCGTGAATACTGCCGGCATCGCAACCGAGCCGCTTCCATACTTGACCAGCGTGAAAACCGGACCCGAAGCGCGGTCCTGCCGCCTCCAATGCCCGCTGAGCAGGCGGCCTAGCGCCACACTGATTTCAATGCCTAACCGTGAGTGCCGGCAGGACCGACTGCCAGGTGAGAAAAAAAAAGGGAACAGCAGCGCTGCCCCCGGCACCTGCTACTGCAGGCTATGAAGTAGTTGGGGGCGAAAGTTGCGCCCCCGATACCGACCTGCGCCCGCTGCGCAGGGGAAGATTTAGAATGTGAACCGCAGGGCAAATTCCATCAGCCGCGGCTTGTTCAGCGTATTAGTGAAGGTGCCAAACACGGCCGCCGTTGCCAGACTGTTGTTCCCATTGAACTGCAACTGGCCGACGTCGAAGCGCGGCGTGTTGGTGATGTTGAACGTCTCCCAGCGGAAGCTCAGGTCCTTGCCTTCGGTGACCCTCCAGGTCTTGCCCAAGCTGGCGTCAATGTCAAAGGTGCCTGGACCGCGCAGGTTGTTACGCTGTCCAGACTCGCCCGGATAAGCAAGGCGGAAGTCCTTAATCGCAGCCGATGGATCCTGGAAGACGTTGGGTAGCACCGAACCACCCGGAGTGGCAGCCACCATGTAACTGCCGGTCTTAGGCTTGGGTCCGTTCAGCACGGCTGCCGAAGTGAGCTGCCAGTCCGTGCCCCAGAAACCGAGGCCCGGTCCGATACTGAATGGGAAACCGCTGGACCAGCGCCACAGACCCGAAACGGACCAGCCGCCGACCAGGGCGTTGAGGACGCTGCCCATGCCGCTGCCAAAGTGCTTGCCGCGGCCGATGGGCAGTTCATATACCCAATTGGCGTTGATCTGGTGAGTGTTGTCGAAATCGGAAACAGCACGCAACTGTTTGGGACTCCAGGCATTGATGATCTGGCTGGCGCCCACGCCGAAACCTTCGAATTCATTGATGCGCTCGGCGTTGGAACCCACATCAATAGATTTGGAATAGGTGTAATTGAAGTCGAGGTTCAGCCCGTCGCTCATGCGCTTGCGCAAGCTGAGCTGCAGCCCGTTGTAAGCGCTGTTACCGATGCTGCGCCAGGCGTAGAGCGACGACCACTGCGGGTTGTAGAACACATACGGCTGGGTTTTGCCGTCGGCGGTAGTGGCAAAGGAGGGAAACCCGAACAAGTCAGCTACAAACAGACCTGTAGTTTCGTTTCCCGCATTGCAGGCCAATTCGCTGTACATCGCCTGTGTCGCAGTCAGGTTCGCCGGAAAACCGGGCCGCAGGCCGCAAGACGTCGGATCGGCATACAACTGAGATGTTGCGGGGCCGGCGGCGTTGGGGAACATATCCTGGAAGAAAGCTACCGGCGCAACTTTTGAGATGGGCACGCCCGCCCAATACTGCTTGGCCAGGGTTGTTGCGGCCCCGAAGTAATCCTGGCCCGACTTGGGATCCACCAGGTCCACCGGTTGCGACATATCCTCTTCCTGCAGCAGGTGATGGGCAAAGCGGCCCACGTAGGAAGCCTCAACCACGAAGTTCTTAGGCAGTTCCCGCGTGATGCTGAAATTCACGACATGGGAGTAGGGAGTATGCATGTGGCCATCCAGGCCCCAGGTGATGGCAAATCCGCCATCGTTCAAGTTTGCCGGCGGGATCGCCGGGAAGGGACCGCTAGGAGCGGGGGGCAGAATATTGCAGGGAGGAGCGGCGCAACCCTGGGCGGCCGTCGTGGGAATGAAATTTACCGTGGGCTGGCTCAAGCGCGGGCTGCTGTCCACGCTCTGCGTGGCCGCGGGATTGTCAATCAGGGTGGTCAGGCCGAAGGAGCCGTTGCGGTCGAAGCTGTTGACGATGCCCTCGCCGAAGTGGTCGTAGTAAAGCCCATATCCGCCGCGGACCGAAAACTTGCCGGCGCCGCCGGTGATGTGCTTGAGAAATCCTTGGTCATAGGACGGCGCCCAAGCGAAGGAGACTCGGGGGGCGAGATTTCGGTAGTCCCAGTTCCAAAGTGGTGGCTTGCCATTCGCCTGACCCGAAAGGCCCAATCCGACCAGGTTGGTGCACTGGTCTGCCAGGGAAATATCGGTGGGACAGGTATTGTAGGCCAGTCCCTTTTGCGCCAACTGACCGCGCTGACTATAGAAGGTGCTCAGGTCCACCGTGGGCGCCACCTGGTTGCCGTTCACTTCGTAAGGAGGCTGCAACAGGGTGTAGCGAGCACCAAAAGTCAGAGTCAGAGTGGGAGTTATCCGCAAAGTGTCCTGGGCGTACCACTCCGCCTCGTGGGCTCTGAAATGGCGCGGGACGAAAGCGCCGCTAGGCAGCAATGCGCCAGTCTTGTTGCGGTTATATTCGCCTTCGACAAAGGGAACGAGCCCAGCCAGCGCCGCCATAGGCAGATCGTAGGACTGGACGAAGTCACTGGAGACGCCGGGGAAGCCGAAAGCTCCAGGATCCAGACTCTCGCCCGATCCGGAAATACCAGCCTGGTCGAGCCAGGAAACGTTGGTCTGGCCAAAGTTGAACGAATCGGTATTGCCCAGCCGCTCGTCATTGATGATGCGGATGTTACCGCCGAACTGGAAGGTGTGCTTGCCCTTGGTCCAGGTTACGTCGTCCACCAGGTTATGCATGGGAACGGTGAGGCGGGTGGTGGGCGTCTCGCCATGGAGATCGTTTAGCCCGCGGAAGTTCACGAACTCCGAGGTCTGTAGGCCAACGCTGTCAATCCCCTCGCGGACGAAGCCGTAGCGGAAGTTGTTAATCAGGTTACCGCGCAGGATTGCCGTGTAGCCGACGGAAATGCCTTTGTTGTTGTTCTTATGGGTTACGTTCGCAGGATCTCCCGGAAACTCCGGCCCGTCGTTCCCCACGCCGGCGATGCTGTCATTTTGCAGGTTGCCACGCAGGAACAGCCGGTGATTGCCATTCTGCGTGAGGTTATAGTCCAGCTTCAGGATATAAGTATCCAGTTTGGCGGGAGCGCCGGCCGTGAACTGGTAGCCACGGAAGTTAAAGCCATCCCCGACGATATCCGTGTTAGGAAGCGGGTATTGGTTGAAGATCTGCATGACCGCTGGATTGGGGCCCGGACCTAGCGGGCACGTGCCGCTCGATCCCAGTGAAGTGCTGCAGTTCGGATCCATGCTGGCAATCTGGCTTGGGGACAGGCGTACCACGCTGCCGGTATCCGAGATGTAGCTGATGAATCCGTTGCGCAGGTCCGCGCTGGGCACGGTGCGCACAATGGACGTGTTTTCGCGCAGGCGCTGCCCTTCGTAGGTGGCAAAGAAGAACAGCCGGTTTTTCTTTATCGGTCCGCCCAGCGCCCCGCCAAACGTGTTGCGGATCAGCTTTCCGGGAACATTGGGCTGGCCCGCACCCAGCTGCGAATTCTTCACGAACCAATCGTTGGCGGTCGTGAACGTCGGCCGGTGGTATTCGTACAAGGTACCGTGAAAGTCGTTGGTGCCGCTCTTGGTCACGAGCACGACCTGGGCGCCGGAAGAGCGGCCCTCATCGGCGTTGCCGCCGGTAGTGGTGACCCGGAATTCCTGCAAGGAATCCAGCGTGGCGCGCAGCGCGCCCTGGAATGCCTGGCCCAGAATGGGGTCATTGTTATCCACGCCATCAATGGTGATGTTGGCTTGATCGCTGCGCGCGCCGGCCACGGAGCCGCTGCGGCTGTCTTCGCTCTGCGGCATGCCCTGGTCGTTGTTGCCGGTGTAGGCCACGCCTGCCTGCAGACTCAGAATTCCGGTGGGATCCCGGCCTTCAAAGGGCAGTTCCTTGATCTGGTCGACATTAAAGGCGTGCCCCAAGCTGGCATCGGTCGTATTAACCAGGGGTGCCGCGCCCGTGACCTCCACCGTGACCGCCTGACCTGCCACCTGCATCTGCAGATCCAGGGTCGCAGGCGTATTGACCATAAGAATCACATTGTCCTGGTTGAGTGTGGCGAAGCCGGTCGCAGCCGCGGAAAGTTTGTAGGCCGCCGGCGGGACCTCGAGAAACTGATACAAACCCTGAGAATTCGTCTTGGCGGTCCGAGTGTAGCCCGTCTGCGAATTGGCCAGAGTTACTGTTGCCCCAGCGATTACCGCCCCCTTGGGGTCCGTCATCGTCCCGCGCAGAGAAGAGGTGCCCGTTTGGGCGCATACGTAGGCGCTGAGCAGCCCAGCGAGTACGAAGAGTGAGATGTGCTTAGCGATGCGCATCTGGCGCTCCTTGAGTCATTTTTGAAAAAGGGGCCTGCTAAAGATTTGGTCAGCTACGCTGCAATTTATTGGCCATGCTAACACTCCGGCCGGAGTATGTTTCGGCCATGATTGCAACGGCATATGACGATATAAACGGAATACAGCAATATATAGACAGAGACTATATAGGAATGTAAATGTACTCTATG
>DATJFA010000276.1:0-5009 GCA_035496015.1 Terriglobales bacterium
AGGAAGGCGGCAAGATTCCGGCGCGCACCCAATTCGCCTTCGAACCCAACGATTTCCAGCTCGACCAGAATCAGATGCTGGCAATTGCGTACGCCCACCTGGCGCAAAGGTCGAGGGAGGCAGGGTTGGGAAATTGAATGCTGGGGGAGAGCATTGGTGGCGGCGGAAGGACTCGAACTTGAGGCGCTTAGCGGGCGTCTGAGCCCGCTGCCGAAATCCTGAGCGCAGCGAAGGACCTCATGCTCGCCGTAAATCCTTGAGCGTTGGTGGCGGCGGAAGGACTCGAACCTTCGACCTACGGATTATGAGACCGTCGCTCTAACCACCTGAGCTACACCGCCACACGGTAAACAGGTCGAAACAAAAGACTTCCACTGCTTCAACCGGAAGAGGACGCCACCGCTCCGGTCTCGCTGCAGCGGCGTTTGGCAAATTCCACCTTTGATTTTATCAAACCGTCGTATCGTCGGCAGTCGCGTACCTCTTACCGCGACAGTAGCGACCCGCGCCTATCAGCTTCGCGCCTGGCAGCACAACAACAGAAACTCGCCGTTCTGTTGCAGTCCGCGCCGCTATCAGGAAGATAAAAAGAGCGAAACGCAAGGTAGTATGCTGTGCCAACTTAGTCGGCAGCAACAGGAAGGAGCCTCGCCCAGTGATCGGCCAAGATCTTCGTTACGCCGCGCGCATGATGCGGCAGACGCCGTTGTTCACCTGCGCGGTTGTTTTTACGGTGGCCCTGGCCATCGGCGCCAACGCGACGATTTTCAGCCTGGTCAACGCGGTCCTGCTGAAGCCTTTGCCGTTCACGGAGCCGAATCGCCTGGTGCAGGTAGCGGAGAAGAACGACAAACTCGGCCTTACGGCCTTTGGCGCTTCGGTACTCAATTTTCTCTCCTGGCGCGAACAACAGCAAAGTTTCGCGGAACTGGCTGGGGTCGGATTTGCCAACTACACGCTGAGCGGTGCCGGCGAGCCGGAGCAATTTACCGGCAACCTCATCAGCCCGGCGCTGACGCGTGTGCTGGGCATTGCGCCGGTGGCGGGCCGGGCCTTCACCGACGATGAGGAGAAGCCCAACGCGGCTCCGGTGGCCATGATCGGAGAAGGCTTATGGAAGCGGCGCTTCGGCGGCGACCCAGGACTGATCGGACGGACGCTCACGCTGAATGGCACGCCCACTACCGTGGTCGGCATTGCGCCCGCCTCGCTGAACCTGTTCGCGGGGGCAGAAGTGTACACGCCGCTGACCATCAACCCGGCCAAAGAGATCCGGCTCAATCACGTCATCTTCGTGGTGGGGAGGCTCAAGCCGGGAGTATCGCTGCCGCAGGCGCAAGCCGAGATGAACATTGTTTCTGGGCGCGTGGGCCGGCAATTTCCCGAGGTGCGGGACTGGGGCATCAACCTGATTACGATGTTCGACACTTTTGTGAGCCCGCAGCTCAAGACCGGGCTGCTGGCCTTGCTGGGCGCGGTGGGGTTTGTGCTGCTGATCGCCTGCGCCAATATTGCCAACCTGCTGCTGGCGCGCGCTGCTGCCCGGGAAAAAGAGATGGCGGTGCGCACCGCCATGGGCGCGAGCCGCAGGCGCTTGCTCGGGCAGCTGCTGGTGGAGAGTGTGACCTTTTCTGCCCTTGGCGGCGCCGCCGGAATTGTGGGAGCATTCTGGGCGGTGCGCGGGGTCAACCGCGCCTTGCCGCCCAACCTTCTGCCGGTGCCTGAGGTTCACCTGGACGCGGCGGTGCTGTGGTTCGCTGCGGGGCTGACCATCATTACCGGCCTGCTGTTTGGCATTGCGCCGGCGTGGCGCATGGCCAAGGTTGATCTGAACAATGTGCTCAAGCAGGCTGGACGCGGCTCCACTGCCGGGCTGCAGGCGCGGCTGCGCAACATGCTGGCCGCCGCCGAACTGGCGCTGGCCACCATTCTGCTGATCGGGGCGGGACTGCTCATTCAGAGCCTTCTGCATTTGCAGGAAGCGCATCTCGGCTTTGCCCCGCACGGGCTCATTACCTTCCAACTGGCGCCGCCCACGGCGAAGTATCCGGTCACCAGCAAAGCGCCGCTGCTCTACCGGGCGCTGCTCGAATCGCTGCAGTCGGTGCCGGGGGTGCGCGGCGCGGCGGTTTCCAGCGGCGTCCCATTCGGCGCCGGCAACTACACCACCCACCCCATGATCACCAACGGGCAGTCGGTACTGGCTCCGGGCACCGCTGTGCCGATTGATTGGCGCATCGTCAGCCCGGGGTACTTCGCGACCATGCATATTCCGCTGCTGCGCGGGCGCAACTTCACGGACGCGGACGGCCCCGCCGCTCTGCCGGTTATGATTGTCAGCCAGGCCACGGCGAAGAAGTTCTGGGGCGATGCCGATCCCATCGGCCGCACCCTCACGCGCACCGCTGACCTGAAGACGGCGTTCAGGGTGGTGGGCGTGGTGGGCGATGTCCGCAACACCGCGTTGAACCAGGAATCGCCGGCTCTCTATTATCCGATGGCGACACGGGTGGCGGCGCTGATGGACGTGGTAGTGCGCACCGAAGGAGCGCCGGAAGCGATTCTGCCCAGCCTGCGCCAAAAAGTACACGAACTCGACGCGGAGCTGGCCTTGGCCAACGTCCGCACCATGGATGACTGGATCGCGAACAATGCCGCGCAGCCGCGCCTGAATGCCATCCTGCTGGGCGTGTTTGCCGCGGTCGCGCTGGTCATCGCGGCCATTGGAATTTACGGCGTGCTGGCCTACTCGGTGAACCAGCGCACGCGGGAAATCGGATTGCGCATGGCGCTGGGGGCGCACCCGGGTGGCGTGTTGCGCCTGATTGTGGTGGAGGGCATGACGGTGGGGCTGATCGGGATTGGAGTTGGCCTGCTGGGCGGGCTTGCCCTGGGCCGCGCCGTGGCCAGCCTGGTGTATGGCGTGGCGGTGCGCGATCCTGCCACCTTTGCCGGCGTGGCGATCGCCCTGACCATAGTTGCGCTCGCCGCCTGCGTCATACCAGCGCGGCGCGCCGCGCGCGTGGATCCCATGGTGGCGCTGCGGTACGAGTAGCGGCTGGGCCCGCACCCTGCTGCCGACTTGCCAATTCCAGGCGCCGCACGGGAAACTGGCTGCTCGCCATGAAAGTGATTGCCGTCATTCCCGCGCGCCTGGAATCAACCCGCCTGGCCCGCAAAGTGCTGCTCCCCATTGCCGGGCAGCCCATGATCGGGCGCGTGTACCAAGGGGTGCGCGGCGCGAAGGCGCTGGCTGAGGTCATCGTTGCCACCGACTCGCAGGAAATTCTCGACCTGTGCCGGCAGCGCGGCTGGCACGCGCGCCTGACTTCCAGTTCGTGCCGGAGCGGCACCGAGCGCGTGCACGAAGTCTCGCAGTCAGTGGCCGCCGATGTTTACATCAATGTGCAGGGCGACGAGCCCATGGCGCGCGCCGAGCACATCAACTCCCTCATCGAACTTATGAAGGACTCCGCGGTTCAGGTGGGGACGCTCAAGACTCCCTGTGCAGCCCCGGATGTCAACAATCCGCACGCAGTGAAGGTGGTGGCCGATTCGACTGGTCGCGCTCTCTATTTTTCTCGCGCTACCATTCCTTACGATCGCGACCGTTTCGGCGCCCGCTACTACAAGCACCTGGGCTTCTACGCCTACCGCAAGGCGGCGCTGGACCGTTTTGTTGCCTTGCCGGAATCATCGCTGGAGCTTAGCGAGCGCCTGGAGCAATTGCGCTTTCTGGAAAACGGCATTCCCATTCACGTGGCCGAAACGCCCTTTGACACCATTGGAGTGGATACGGAAGAAGACCTGCGCCGCGCGGAAGAGCTGCTTTCACCAAGATAGAAGAAAACGGGTTGGGACCACGCCAAGGGTTCAGTCCCAGGCCTTAGCCGTCGGGGCCATCCTCCGCTGACTCCCGACTACTTGTTTTACTGGGCGCCGACCGGTTCACCGTCGTCGTGGGCGTGGGCGCGCGCCGCCTCGATGCGCTTGGAAATGGCGGGGTGGGAATGGAACAGTACTTCGACCAGCCGCGAGGGCGAGCGCTCCGCCAGATTCTGGTCGGCCAGCTTGTTCATGGAGCTGATGAAGGGCTCCACGCTGCCGATGGATTCAAAGCAATACTGGTCGGCCTCGCGCTCCTTCTGCCGCGAGTAGGCGTTCAGCACCGGCATGAGAATCAGCGAGAGCACGGTTGAAACCAGCGCCAGCAGCGGCAGGTTGGCGAAGTCGGCCAGCGATTCAAACATGTGCCGGTCGAACACGGCGTAGCGCAGCACTTCATTGGCCGCCCAGAAGCCGACGAAGGTGACCGCAATCTCCAGCAGGATGCCTTTCAGGATGTGGCGGCGTACGTGGTGGCCCAGCTCGTGGGCCAGCACCGCTTCAATTTCGTCATCGGAATAACTGTTTAGCAGGGTGTCCGCCAGGATAATGCGCCGGGTCTTGCCCAGCCCGGTGAGCGCGGCGTTGGCCTTTTTGCTCTTCTCGGAAAGCTTCCACTCGTAGACGCCACGCACCCGCGTGCCCGCGTGCTCGCTCAGGCGCACCAGGCGCTGCTTCAGTTCTTCTCGCTGCAGCGGCTGAAACTTGTAGAAAATGGGGAACAGCACCACCGGCGCGATCTGCGCCAGGGCCACGAAGAGCACGATAAACGCGCCCCAGGCCAGCAGCCACCACTGCCGCGGCCACATGCGCAGCACGTAGTAGATGATCTCGGCTACGATGCCGGCAAAAACCACGCTGAGCAGGAATCCCTTTACCTGGTCCCAGAGCCAGGAGCCCAGCTTCTGGTTCGACAAATGAAAGCGGTGCTCCAGGTAGAAACCGTATAAATCCAGCCCAAACCCCAGCGCCTTGCCGATAACCAGCAGCATGCAGATGTAAACGAAGAGGGCCAGGGAGTAGATTTGCCAGGCGCCGAGATAGGAAAAGTCGCGCAGGTCGCGGGTCCAGCCCGTGGCCAGCAGCACCAGCAGCATGGCCAGCCCGAGGGCGAAATCGGCAAT
>DATJFA010000277.1:0-2232 GCA_035496015.1 Terriglobales bacterium
TGCCTGCGGAGCGCGGGGCTGAAGGTGCCTCGCTTCCAGCGTTTCGTCCGCAACACCGATCCACGGCAACTCGCATCCGCCATTTCATTCCCCTGCGTGCTCAAACCCCTGGCCCTTTCCGGCAGCCGGGGCGTTATCCGCGCCAACGACGCTGAGGAATTTGTAGCCGCCTTCGAGCGCATCAACCGGCTGTTGGGTAGCCCCGAGGTCGGCGTCTTGCGCGATCCAGCCAGCGGCTTTATCCAAATCGAAGAGTACATAGACGGGGTGGAAGTCGCGGTGGAGGGCTTGGTGGATGCGGGCCGCTTGCAGGTATTGGCGATTTTTGACAAGCCCGATCCCCTGGTCGGTCCGTTCTTCGAGGAAACCATCTACGTAACGCCCTCGCGCTTGCCCGCGAGCACACAGAAGCACGTTGCGGGTGTGCTGCAGCAAGCAGTCGCTGCGCTCGGGCTCTTCCATGGTCCGCTGCACGCGGAACTGCGCCTGAATTCCGCCGGTGCATGGATCCTGGAAGTGGCCGCCCGCCCTATTGGCGGTCTGTGCGCCAGAAGCCTGCGCTTCCAGGGTGGGATATCGCTGGAGGAACTGATCCTGCGGCACGCGCTGGGAGAAGAATTGAGCCCGGTACGCGAATCCTGCGCCAGCGGCGTGATGATGATCCCCATACCGCAACCTGGATTTCTGGAGTCAGTGGAAAGGGTTGAAGAGGCGGCGCGCACGCCCGGCGTGGATGCCATCGAAATCACAGCCAAGCTCCGCCAGCAACTGGTGCCGCTGCCCGAAGGCGCAAGCTATCTTGGTTTCATTTTTGTTCGTGGCGAGACGTCGCAGTTCGTGGAGCAGGCGCTGCGGGCGGCATACGCCAAGCTGCGGTTTGTAATCTCGGCGGCGCTGCCGGTGGTTTGATAGCACTCAGCATTCAGCCGTACAAGGATGCTGGCGAGCAACCCGAAGCATCTCGCGTGCAGTGGATCGGGGTAGTGCGCGCGACATCCCTCGGGCCTGAAGGGCCGTTCGGGGATGACTTTATCGCGTTTTCACAAGCGGCAACTCCACGAAGCTCGCCTCTCCCGGCTCGTGGTACACCCGCTGGGTCGCCTTGCGGTAGTCGCCGGGTTTTGCCCAGAAGATGTTGGGCACAAACGTCTGGGGATTGCGGTCATAGAGAGGGAACCAACTGGACTGCACCTGCACCATGATGCGGTGCCCGGGCAAGAAAACATGGTTAGCCGTGGGCAGCAAGTAGCGGTAGAGCAGAGGCTTGTTAGGCGCGATGGGCTTGGGGTCTGCCAGGCTTTCACGATAGCGGCCGCGGAAGATATCGGCGGAAATCATCAGCTGGTAACCACCCATTTCGGGCTGGTCGGCAACCTCGTCGGGATAGAGGTCGATTAATTTCACCACCCAGTCGGAATCGGTGCCGCTGGTGGAAGCCACCAGGTTGGCCACCGGCTGACCGCTGATTTTCACCGGCGTGGTCAGCACGTCAGAGGTAAAGGTCAGCACATCGGGACGGCCGGATTGTTCGCGCTGGTCATCTACCAGCCACTCGGACCAGGTAAAGCCATCGCCGTAGCCGACCGGCTGAATGGGACGGGCGCGAAAGGGAACCGGCTTGGCGGGATCGGAAACGAATTCGTCGTACGGGCCAGCCGCTGATTGCGGAGCGGTGAAGCTCAGCTTCCGCCCAGAATCTAGATAAAGCGGCGTGGGCTTAATGCTGCACCCGCTGGCGCATCCTGCCGGCCACGCGGACAGCCGCTCCCACTGATTGGTTCCGGTTTCATAAGCCGTGACCGGCGCGATGTCGGCCTTGGGAGCTCCATCCTTGAGATATTGGTCGAGGAAGGGCCGCAGAATGTGCTGGCGGAAGTAGAGGCCGGTATCGCTGTGGAACTTCAGAGCGCCTAGGGTGCTGGCGTCTTCGATCTCCTGGCCGTGGTGCCACGGGCCCATCACCAGGTACACCATGTCGTTGTTCTTGTCCTTGGCCTTAATGGCCTTGTAGACGGCGATCGCCCCGTAAATATCTTCCTGGTCCCAAAGACTATTCACCAGCATGACCGGCACTTTCAAAGGCTGAGCAGCCAGGATCTTGTCCATCGACTGATCGCGCCAGAAAGCGTCGTAGCTCGGATGCTCCAGAATTTTGCGCCAGAATCCCATTTGTTCAAGGCCGTGACGGCGGCCGAGTTCGCCCGCTGAGCCAGCCTGCATGTACACGTCGTA
>DATJFA010000278.1:0-10666 GCA_035496015.1 Terriglobales bacterium
TGATTGACGATGAACACGTCCACGTCGCCGTCATTGTCGTAGTCGGCGAAAGCCGCGCCCCGCCCCACATGCGCCTGCTGGAACACGGCGCCGCTAACCGCTCCCACCTCAAAGAAACCTTCCTCCGGGCTCTTCTGCCAGAACAGGAAATTCTTGATGGGCACCAGGTGGCGCGGGTCTTTATCGTCCTGAAAGGTGCTGCCGTTCACCACCATTAGGTCGAGCTGCCCGTCGTTGTCATAGTCGAAAAAGGAAGTGCCCCAGCCGATGGAATTGAGCGAAATCTGGCCCAGGCCCACGGTGTCGGCCACGTCCTCAAACCGCAGCGGCCCAGGCTTGCCCCCGCTTGCGCGCGTGTAGCGAAGGTTGTCGAACAGTGCGTTCTGCTGCGCGATCCAGTGAGTGATAAAAATGTCGGGGTCGCCATCGCGGTCCCAGTCGCCCACCGCCAGCCCCATGGCGCCTCGGTAGTCGGAAACCCACGCCTCGTGTGCAATGGGCTTGAACTTGCCGTTGTGCAGGTTCAGGTACATGGCGCTTTCTGAAACATCGTTGGCCACATACAGGTCGGGCCAGCCATCGCCGTTGAAGTCGTACCACACCGCCGACAAGCTGCGCCCGGTGATGTCCTGAACGCCCGCCTGCTTGCCCACTTCGGTAAACGTGCCATCGCCGTGGTTGTGAAACAGCAGATTTCGTTCTGGCGGGTAGGACGAAGGGTTCAGCGTGAACGGGACCAGCGTGGTGTACTGCATGGACGACTTGCTCAAATCTTCATTGTGGAACTTGTATTTCACGTAGCCGCAGACATACAAGTCCACGTTGCCGTCGCGGTCGTAGTCGCCCCAGGCAGCTCCCGTCCAGAAGCCGCGAAACTTGTCCAGCCCGGCCTTCTTACTGACATCGGTAAACGTGCCGTCGCCATTGTTGTGATAAAGGATGATGCGGTCGTAGCTGGTGACCACCAGGTCGAGCCGCCCGTCGTTGTCGTAGTCGGCCCAGGCGGCCCCCATGCCAATGCCTTTGAAGCCCACGCCCGCGCGCTCGGTCACGTCGGTGAAGGTGCCGTCGTGATTGTTGTGGTAAAGGCGATTGCCGCCGGGCGAGTGCGCCATCTGCTCCGGCGTGTAGTTCAGCGGCCCGGCGATGTCCACCACGTAGAGATCGGGCCAGCCGTCGCCGTCATAGTCCCCCCAGGCCGCACCCGAGCCCATGTCCTCCGGCAGTTGCGTGGTGCGTGTGGCGGGAAAATGTGTGAAGTGAATGCCTGCCTGCTCGGTCACGTCTGTGAACTGCACCCGCGGATAGTCCGGCGGCAAGGCGCGCGACAAGTCCTGGGTGATTCCTTCCACCTGCTGCCCGGGCACATAAGGACGGCGATGCCGATGGGCCAGCAGCAGCGTGCTGCCCGCCACCAGCACTAACCCGCAGCAGGCAGCGGTGTATTTCCAGATGAGAAGTTTGCGACGGCTCACTACTCACCTACCTGCGCCGGTGCCGAACTGCGAATGCGAGTTCGCCGCTGCCCGATGCCGCATGGATCCACCCTCCACCCGGATAGTGCGCGTCACCGTGGTCATATCGGTAATAGGCGCCGTCAGCCCCGATTTCTCGCCAAATATGAAGTTGAGCAGGTACTGGTCCGCCTTGCGGTAGCGTAGCCTTGCCTCCACCAGCACCGTGCCCGGCGGCGCCTTCTGGGCTGGCTTAGCCTGAGCTGACGCATTTTGCAGTCCGGCCTTGCTCGGCGAGCCGGGATAGTTAAAGCTGTATTCCGCCGTATCCGAGAACCCCGGGAATAGCGAGCGCCGATAGCGCACGCCCACCATCTCCCAGAGGTTGTGACGGTCAATCAGGTTGCCGTTCTGGTCTACCGGCTCGGCTTTGAACATAAACGTGCCCGGCTGAATGAAGCCGCGCGCGTCGACGGCTCCGCTGGTGTAAATCGCCCGCCCCTGGTCGTCCACCACGTCCAACTCCACCCACGACTGAATGATGTCCAGAGGCCCAGTGGGAAAGTCGTGCCCAACTTTGTTGGAAGTGATTACCAGCTTCACGGGAACCTTCTCTCCGGCATGAATCGCAGCCGGCAGGTCCAGGTCAATGCCCACCGCCGGTCCCTTGCTCCACTTGCCGGCGATCTCCGGAATCACGTACTTGCCCTGCAGCCATTCCTTCGTTAGCTCCACCTGCTTCTGCCAGCCCGGCAGCTTGAGCAGCGCCGGCATCATCAGATTGGAGGCCACAAAACGATGGCTGCGTACTTTGCCGTCGGTGGGCGTGCGGTTGTAGTCAATATCGTCGCCCGCCGCCGGATCCTTCGAAGCCACCAGCGGCATGTGGCACTCGCGGCACTCGATGGTGGTGCGCGCGTTGCCGGGATGGTTCCACCGGCTCTCTCTCCAGTTGTCGTACTGGTTCTGCAACTGCACCCAGCCCACGTTGTTGATTTCCTGGTCTACGAACTGCTTGTGGCAGGCGGCGCAGTACTCGGGCGTCTTGAAAAGGCGCTTGCTCAAATCCGCCAGGTGCTGGCGCGGGTAAGCACGAATCAGGAAATCGCGGAAGAAACGGTTGGCGCGCGTCGGGTTCTGGTCATATTCGATCTCGAACATGTAGCGTGCAGGCTGCGCGATCACGTAATTGGCGTTGCCCTTCAGGTCCACCTTGCGCAGCGAATGGCAGGCCAGGCAGGAAACCCCCTCCTGGAAGCCTTCCAGCGCGGTCAGCTTCTCATTCGGAATAAAAAGATTTTTCGTGCCTGAGAACAGCGAAATGGGGTCGTGGCAGCCGCCGCAATAGCGCGTGGATTCGGGGCTGTTCTGCTTGGCCATGTTGGTCTGCACCGCCTGGAATGCCGGGTCCATGGCCGCATAGCGGTGGGCGCTCGACTCCCACTCCTGCACGATCTCCTCGTGGCAGCCCGCGGTGCCGCAGGTGCGTGAACCGGAAAGCACCGCTGGGTCTAACGCGCCCCCGTTCGCCGTGCGCGCCAGGCTGGGCGCAAAAGGCCGGTCCTTGCCGTACTTGAAGCTGTAATCGGCAGGAAAGATGTTGCGCAGGCGCGCTGGCGTGTAGGCGTATGCGGCCAGGGCGACTACCGCTAAGCATGCCGCCGTAAACAGCAACGCGGCTTTGCCGAAATGTGCCGCCGCGGCTGAGGTCGCGGTGCGCTCCGCTGCCGCCTTCTTGCGCGCCAGCGAAAAGCTAAGCCAGACATGAGTCGCCACGAACCCCAGGATCGCGAAGGTGGTGATAATGTGTACCGCGTCCCAGCCATAGCTCAGCCGGGTGCCGAATACTCCGTTCCAGGTCACCACGCCCCCGGAAATGAGGCACACCAACACCGCCGCGCCCCCCAGATACCCGAGTATCTGGAGGTGACTCATGGGGCTGCTCCAGTACCGCACCAGGTGTCGCACGGTGTACCAAACACACGGAATCAGGAAGGCGATGCCGAGGAGGGTGTGCAGCAGTACGGTAACCTGCACGGGCTGGCTGAAGGGCAGCAGCCAGATAGCCAATCCGCTGAGCGCGCCAAATGCGAGAAAACCGGCGGTAATGATAGCCAGCGCCGCGCGCCATTGCCGCGCCTGTTGGGCCACACGAAGAAGATTGGAACTCGCACCCTGGGTCGAGTCATGCTCGAGCATGGCACTCCTCCCCTAACGATGTAGTGCTGAGCAGGACGCGGTGGGCCTGACCGCCCCCGGCAGGTTCCCCAACCCGCCGCGCGGTCACACGTGCCTGGGACTGGATGTTTTTAACAAACAGGGGCACAGCAGGAAGTGATCTAAGTCACACCTCAATGTGAGGTCGTGTGGCGCGGGCGCCCTCGCCCACGGGCGTCAGCCGGCAGCCAACCTAGTTGCGCAATTGTTTCGCCTGTTCTTGCTCCCGCTTTGCATCCGCCTCGCGCCCCAGTTGGTGGTAGGCCTCGGCCAGCGTAGCATGCGCTTGCGCCATCTCCGGCAGGCGGGCCGCCGCGATCTCCAGGTGCGTGGCCGCACCTTTCCAGTCGCCGGTATGGGCCAGAGCCTCGCCCATTTCGAAGTAGGCCCAGGCCGCCTGCGGCTGCAACTCGATGGCCTTCCGCAAGAACGGAACGGCAGCCGCGTATTGCCGCTGCTGCACCGCTGCCAGACCAGCGGCAAATTGCGCGAGGAACATTCCCGGATGGCTCTTTACCACGGCCTGCAATGCGGCAGTCGCTCTTTGCGGCTTGCCGCCCTCGATTTCCTGCACGGCCTCTTCTATTTTATTGGCCAGGGCGATCTCATTTTTCGGGTCGGTACCAGTGACCGCGGTCTCATTGGGCGAAACCGATTTTTGCAATCCCACGTAGCCCAGCGACGCCAGCTTCTGCAGTTCGCTGGAACTCAACTGCGTGCTGCCGCTCGCCTTCCCCGACATGCGGCTATCGAAGGCAAGCAGCTGTGTTGCCATGGTGCCAGCGGTGGCCTGCGAAGTACCGGCTAAGTTGTGCGCACAAGCCGGGTCGGACTCCACGTCGTAGAGCTCCGGCTTTGGAGCGCGAATGTAGAGATACTTGCCCGCGCGCCAGGACTCCAGCCGGCTCCAGCCGAACGCATCCCGGGAATAATCGGAGCGCGCATAGGCCGCCTCGCCCATGCCCGCCTGCCGCACTGCCCGCAGCAACGACTGGCCCTGCATCTGCGGCGGCACGGGCAGGCCAGCCACTTCCAACACAGTGGGCGCTACATCAACCAGCCGCACATGTGGCTGTGCGTGCGCCGCCCGGTTCTGCGGCAACTTCAGCAGGAGCGTCACGCGGATGGTCTCGTCATACAGAAAGACACCGTGCGCCTCCTCGCCGTGCGCTCCCAGCGACTCGCCATGGTCGCCCGCGATCACGATCAGCGCACCGTCGAACACCTTGCTCGCGCGCAGCGTTGCCAATAGCTTGCCCACCTGCGCGTCCTCGTACTTGATCTCACCGTTGTAAGGCGAGCCCGCATGCGCATAGGCAGCCGGCGGCTGGTAGGGCGCGTGGGCATCGTTCAGCTCAAGCCAGAGAAAGAACGGCCCCTTGCCGGAGCGCTGCAGCCAAGCCAGAGCGCGCGCCGCCACTTCGCTGCCACGTCGTTCAACCGTGGCATAACGGTTTTCGCCGGCCTGCGGTACGTGGAACCCTGCATCGTATGTATCGAATCCGCGGTCGAAGCCGGGCGCGAACCCGTTACGTGGGTCAAGCGCCAGCGTACCTACAAATGCCGCTGTTCGATATCCGGCGCCGTGCAGCAGATCAGGTAGATAGGGCAGGGACGCTGCCAGGCCGGCGCCCAATTCGTTCACATGATTGTACGGGGGATAAGTTCCGGTGAGCAGCGCCCCGTGCGAGGCCAGCGTGCGCGGTGACTGCGCGTAGGCGTGCTCGAAGACGAGGCTCTGCTTGGCCAGCGCGTCCAGGTTCGGCGTCAGCCTCGCCTTGGAACCCAGAAACCCCATGCGGTCGGCCCGCGTGGAATCGAGCGTAATAAGAATTACGTTGGGCTTTTCCGCCGCGCACAGGCTCGTGGCAACCAGCAGCAGAGCGGCAAGCTGTGTGATAAGGGTTCGTGTCGTCACAAGTGAGAGTCTAATTTCCGTCGTCAGGCCCGCCCAGGCAGCATTCACTCTGACTGGCGTCATGCTGAGGGCCTTCAGGCCCGAAGCATCTCGCGTGCAGAGGCGCCGGCGCTCTGCAATGCACGCAAGTCGCGCTCGGGTCAGGCCGGCACGCGCCTGTTTCACCAGCTGGAAACCGTGGACTTTCAAAGCAGCGTTTTTACCCAGCTTCAAGCCTTATAGCCTTCCGCCGCCAGCGCCGCCCCGAATTCGCGCAGCAGGAACTGCACGTTTTCTTCCGTGGCCAGGGGGCCCATGATCCCAATGCGGAACACCTTGCCCGCGAGCTGTCCAAAGCCTCCCTGGATCTCGATTCCCGGACCTTCCAGCAGCCGTTTGCGAACTTTCGCGTCGTCCACTCCGGCAGGCACGCATACCGTGTTGAGAGTGGGAATCCGCCGCCCCTCGGGCACGTGCAATCGGAGGCCCATCGCCTCGATGCCCTTGACGAACATCTGGTGGCAGCGCCGGTGGCGCTCCCAGCGTTTCTCCGCACCTTCCTCGGCCACGAGCACGAGGGCCTCGCGCAGGCCATAGAACATGGAAATAGGCGCGGTGTGGTGATAGCGGTGGGAAACGGTGGAGTAGTCGTAAATCAGTTTCAAATCGAAGTACCAGTTGGGAACGGGTGTGGAGCGCCGGTTGAGCCAGTCCATGGCCCGCTTGGAGAGCGCCATGGGAGCCAGTCCAGGCGGACAACTCAACCCTTTCTGAGTGCAGCTATAGGCGACGTCAATTCCGGTTTTGTCTACCTCCACCGGCAAGCCGCCCAGCGAAGTTACACAGTCGGCAATTACCAGCGCTCCCGCTTCATGCGCCGCGGCACAAATGGCCTTGCCCGGCTGCAGTGCGCCCGTGGAAGTTTCAGCCTGCACATAGGCCACCACCTGCGGCTTCTCCCGGGCGATGAACTCCCGTGCCTCTTCGTCCGTGAAGGTGCCACCCCAGGGCTTCTCCAGGCGCACCACATTGGCTCCGTGCCGCTTGGCCATTTCCGCGATGCGGTCGCAGAAGAAGCCGTTGGCAAACACGGCGCACTTCATGCCCGGTTCGACGAAATTGGAGACCGCAGCCTCCATGCCGCCGCTGCCGGTGCCGGAAACTGCCAGCGTCACCCCCTGTTCGGCGCCGAAAACCATCTTCAGCAGCCGCTGCACGTCTTCCATGACGCTGAAGAAATAGGGGTCAACGTGGCTCACGATGGGCTTGGCCAGGGCCTCGTACACACGCGGATGGACCTGGGTTGGCCCGGGGCCAAAAAGGTAACGTTTCGGTGGCTGCAATTGGGAGAATTTCTCGGCGTGGACAGTCTCGGTAGTGGTTGCCATTCTATCCCTTCCCTGGTTCGACCCGGCACGCCGCTCAAGACACGCTCTTGTGGCCGCGGAATCTCTGGCCGCCGCCGGTGGCGAATCACGCTCGAACGGGTTCATCCATTGTCTGGGTCGGCCCCGCCTACGGTCAACTCATTGTTGTTATCACCCTGATAACAAGAATTATCGGCCGGGCCCGAGCATGTGTTGCGCACGCCTCTTCTTGACTTTACCCGCCGCTTTGCACTAAAAGCTAAGCATCTCGAATTCCCAGCGTCCTAAAACTAAAGTACGTGTGTTGTTGCCCATCCACCAGTTCGCCTATAGCCGCCGGCCCATTTCTGAAGACGGAGTCCAGCCGTGAGCAGGACTAAGTGGCTCATGGTCGGGCTGGTCATCTGCGCCGCCGCCGGCCTGCTCTATTCACAACTGCCGGCGCGCAACCGCTATCGTGGCGACCACAAGCTCATCATCCTGGGTATTGACGGCATGGACCCCCAACTCCTTGAGCGGTTCATGGCGGAAGGCAAGATGCCCAACTTCGCGCGGTTGGCGCGCCAGGGCTCGTTTCGGCGGCTAACTACCAGCACGCCGCCGCAAAGCCCGGTTGCCTGGTCCAATTTGACCACCGGCCTCGACCCCGGCGGACATGGCATCTTCGACTTCATCCATCGGGATCCGGCTACTATGCAGCCCTATCTTTCCACCTCGAAGGTGGAACCACCCAAGCACAACCTGGCCCTCGGCTCCTGGGTTATTCCCCTGGGCAGCGGCACCGCCGAACTCCTGCGCCACGGCCCGCCTTTCTGGAACATTCTGGAAACCCACGGCATTCCCACCAGCGTCTTTCACATGCCCGCTAATTTTCCGCCTAGCGTCTCCCGGGCGCGCACTCTGGCCGGCATGGGCACCCCTGACCTGCGCGGCGGCTACGGCACCTTCAGCTTCTATACCGACGATCCCACGGTTCAGGCCGGGGAAGTGGAGGGCGGCGAAATTATTCCCGTGATGGTGCAGAACTGGCGCGTCGCCGCCAACCTGGAAGGTCCGAAAAACAGCTTCCGCAAGGGCTGGCCGCCGGCGCTTGTTCCGTTCACAATCTCCGTCGATCCCGTTTCCCCCGTCGCCAAAGTTGGCATTCAGGACCGCGAGTTCGTGCTGCGAGAAGGCGAATGGAGCGACTGGGTGCAGGTGGATTTTTCCCTCATCCCCGGGCTGGAGAGCGTGAGCGGCATCTGCCGCTTCTTCCTGAAGCAAGTACACCCGCGTTTCCAGCTCTACGTTTCCCCGGTCAACATAGACCCCGCTGATCCCGCGCTGCCCCTTTCAACTCCCGCCAGCCTTTCCCGCGACTTGTGGCGCGAGGTGGGCGACTTCTATACCCAGGGAATCGCGGAAGATACCAAGGCTCTCTCTGACGGCGTGCTCGATGACGGCGAATACCTGCAGCAGGCGCGCGAAGTGGCTGCCGAGCAGCGCCGAATTTTCGACGCCGAATTCCCCAAGTTCCATCGCGGCGTCTTTTTCTTTTATTTCTCTAGCCTCGACCTGAACGGGCACATGATGTGGCGGCTGATGGATTCGCATCATCCCGCCTACGACCCCACACTCGCGGCGCAATACGGCAACGCGCTCGAGAGCTTCTACCAGCAGATTGACGGCGTGCTGGGCAAGGTTCTGCCCACGCTCGACGCCAACACCACGCTGCTGGTTCTTTCCGACCACGGCTTCGCGCCCTTCTACCGCTCCTTCAACCTGAACACGTGGCTGCTCGACCATGGCTACCTTGCGCTCAAGCCCGGAACCGACCAGGAACAGGGCCAATACTTTGCCAACGTGGACTGGAGCCGCACTCGAGCTTATGGTCTGGGTCTGAACGGCTTGTATCTGAATTTGAAAGGGCGCGAGAAGGACGGAATCGTGCAACCGGGCAGCGACGCCAACACGCTGCTCGCTGAGATCAGCTCCAAGCTGCTGGCCGTACGCGATCCCTCCACCGGCCTGCCCGCCATTACACGTATGAGCCGCACGGCGGAGGTCTATCACGGCCCCTATACTCAGGACGCGCCCGACATCATCGTGGGCTACAACCGAGGCTATCGTGCCGGCTGGAAAACGATTCTGGGCGCGTTTCCCCACCAGCTATTCGAAGACAACAACAACGCCTGGAGCGGCGACCACTGCATGGACTACACCCTGGTGCCGGGTGTGCTGCTCAGCAATCGCAAAATTGACGTTACGTCGCCCGCCCTCACCGACATTGCCCCCACTATCCTGGCCGAGTTTGGAATCGCGCCCGCTCACGGTATGATGGGTCATTCGGTGTTCCAGCCTCCAGCCGCGCCCCAGTCCCAAACCGCGTCGCTAGGCCATTGAAGGAGAGCCGCCATGTTCGGCTACAAGCTGAAGATTGAAGACGATTTGCTGGAAAAGCTGAAGAAGTGCTCGGAGATGGCGGGCTACGCCTCAGTGGACGAGTTCATTGTTCACGCGCTGGAGAAGGAGACCACCGCGATCCTGGGCGCCGAGAGCAGTTCCGCCTCGGAAGAGGAGATCAAGAAGCGCCTGCGCGGGCTGGGCTACATCGAGTAGCCGCAAAACCTTGGCGTCATGCCGAGCGGGCTTCAGCCTCGAGGAATCTCGCGCGTAGTGTTGAGACTGCTGCGCTGCACGCCAGATCCTTCGCGACTGAGGTCGCTCTGGATGACTCCAGGGGCGCGAAATAAGTTTGGATCTGGGCAATTTGCCCGCTTCAGAGAGCGCTTACTTCAAGGGCGTCAAGTAAATGCCAGGATCTTCGACTTCGCTCAGGGCAGGCTCCAGTCCTGGGAACATCGCGAAGAAATAGAACCGTAGGGACGGCACCAAAAAACGGCCATGGCTCCGGGCACCTCAACATCGCAGGTCTGTATTCTGCTGCCTATTGCCTCTAATCACGCCCTCGTCGTTCTACTTCTTCTTTCGATTGTCACCGGCCTGGTCATGATCGTCCTGTTCGGTTACCTTTCCGACCAGAAAGCCGTTCGCGTTGCCAAGGACCAACTGCGCGCACAACTGCTCGCCGTTCGTCTCTTCCAGGACCAGCCTCAGGTGGTGCTGCGCGCCTACGGCCGCATCCTGACCGGCACCGGCCGCTACCTGCGCGTTTCCTTCAAGCCGCTGGCCGTCATTATTCTGCCCATGATCGCTCTGCTGGTTTACGGTGATCGCTACCTGGGCTCGCTGCCCTTTCAAGCCAACCAGCCCATTCTGCTCAAAGCGCGCCTGGACAAGCCTGAAAGTCTAGACAACATTTCCCTTCGCCTGCCCGCGGGACTGGCCGAGTCGGCGCCAGCAGTGCACATCGCGGACGATAACGAAGTGGATTGGCGCCTGGTCGCTTCCGCCGAGGGCAATTACACCGTGAATGTTCTGGCTGAGGGTCAGGAGTTAGGCAAACAGGTAGTGGTCTCGAACAATCTTGCGCATCTCTCGGAGTGCCGCCTGCGTGGCCATTTATGGCAGCGGCTGCTGGATTGCGCCGAACCCGCGCTGCCCGCCAACGCGCCGGTGCGCCTACTGGCGGTAAACTACCCGACGCGCGACATTGACCTCGGCCCCTGGACAACTAACTGGCTGGTCGTGTTTTTCGTGGTCTCCCTCGCCGCCGCCCTGCTCTTCAAATTCATTCTGGGTATCGAAATATGAGTGGAGGCACAGTCAACTCGCCTGTCCGTAGCGCCGGC
>DATJFA010000279.1:0-2672 GCA_035496015.1 Terriglobales bacterium
CCAGCATGTTTTCCAGTGACCTGGCCATTGACCTGGGAACCGCGAACACCCTGGTGTATGCGCGCGGCAAGGGCATCGTTGTCAACGAGCCTTCCATCGTCGCCATTAACAAGAACAGCGGCGAAGTCGAGGCTGTGGGCAAAGAGGCCAAGGAGATGCTGGGCCGCACCCCGGGCAACATCGTGGCCATCAAGCCCATGAAGGACGGCGTGATTGCCGACTTCAAGGTCACGGAAAAAATGCTCAACTACTTCATCCAGAAGGCGCACAACCGCAAGATGCTGGTGCATCCCCGCATCGTGATCGGCGTGCCTTCCGAGATTACGCAGGTGGAAAAGCGGGCGGTGATGGACTCTGCCTACCGCGCCAAGGCCAGCGAGGTTCACCTGGTGGAGCAGGCTATGGTGGCGGCCATCGGCGCCGGCCTGCCTATTACCGAACCCAGCGGCAACATGATTGTCGATATTGGCGGCGGCACCACCGACATTGCCGTCATTTCCCTGAGCGGCATCGTCTATTCGCGTTCCGTGCGCATGGCCGGCAACCAGATGGACGAAGCCATCATGAATTACCTGAAGCGCAAGTACAACCTGCTGGTGGGCGAGCGCACCGCCGAGCAGATCAAAATCGAAATCGGCTCCGCCTACCCGCTGGAGAAGCCGCTGACCATGGAGATCAAGGGCCGCAACCTCATCGAAGGCGTGCCCAAGAGCATCACCATTGATGACAGCGAAGTGCGCGAAGCGCTGAGCGAGTGCATTTCCACCATCATGAACGCGATTCGAGTGGCCCTGGAGCGCACCCCACCCGAGCTCTCCGCCGACATCAGTGACCGCGGCATTGTGCTCACCGGCGGCGGCGCCCTGCTCAAGAACCTGGATAAGCGCATTCGCGAGGAAACCGGGCTGCCTGTCTCCATTGCCGACGATCCGCTGTGCAGCGTGGTGCTGGGCACGGGCAAGATGCTGAGCGACTTCAAGCTGCTGCGCAAAATTTCGATCGAGTAACTTCTCCGCCGCGGATTGCCGCGGAGGGAAAACGAATTTCAGGACTGCAGACGCCCGCCAGTTTCCAGGAACTGGGCACCAGCAACTGACAACTGGCCACTGACAACTGAAGTGGAAAACCTCCTCACCCGTCACCGCAACGTCACCATCCTGGTGGTCGTGCTGTTTGCCGAAGTAGTTGGCCTGGCGGTGCAGGTCAAGCGCACGTCCGATACCGACTCCAGCCGCCTGCTCCGGGTGTGGACCGTCACCGCCGTGAGCCCACTGGAGAAGGCCTTCGTCGCCGCCCAGCAAAGCGTCAGAAACACCTGGCATAGCTACTTTTATTTGCGGGGAGTGCGCGCGCAGAACCAGAAGTTGCAGGAGGAAATTGAGCAATTGCGCCTGCAGCAGGTTCGGTTGGCTGAGGATGCCGGCCAGGCTCGCCGCCTGCAGCGCCTGCTCGGCTTCAAAGAACAGTTCATCGCCCGCACCCTGGCGGCGCAGGTCATTGGCTCCAGCGGCAGCGACATGTCGCGCGTGGTCTACATTGACAAGGGCGCGGGCGACGGTGTGGGGCAGGACATGCCCGTCATCACTGCGGATGGCGTGGTCGGCAAAATCCTGCGCGTGTTTCCCACCTCTTCGCAGGTGTTGCTGATCAACGATCCTTCCAGTGGCGTGGGCGCCATCTTGGAGAAATCGCGCTTGCAGGGCGTTATCAAGGGGACAGCTAACGGGGAACTGCTGCTGGAGAAGATGATGAGCGACGAGCGCGTGGAGGCCGGCGACCAGTTGCTCACCAGCGGCGGTGACCAGATTTTCCCCAAGGGTCTTCCTATCGGCATCGTGAAAAAGGTATCGCCCGGGAAGGATGTTTTTCTTAATGTGCAGGTGAAGCCGGCCGCGGAGCTTAGCCGCTTGGAGGAAGTGCTGGTCATTACTCAGGTGGTGCAGCGGCAGCCTAGCGCGAAAGAAGCTCAGGCTTCCATGCGCGCGGTGGATATTCTGGCATCGCGCCTGCCCTCCATACCCGACAATCCCCGGCTACCCTCCACCGGCGTGCCGCTTCCGGTGGGCGCAACTCCGCCGGCCGCCAAACCTGCTGGCAGCAAGACCGCACCGGGAGCAAAGCCCGGCGTGACGGGAACAACCGCGCAGGCAGGAAGCACCCCGAAGCCGGGTGCGAAGTCGGGGCAAACTGCCGAAGCCCAACTTACCGGTGGGGCAGTCAAGACGTCGGCGCCCAAGCCCAAAGCCGCTAATTCAGCGGCTAACACTGCGGCAGGCGGGAGCAGCACTTCGGCTGGGGTTCCGCCCACCGTTACAAAGACGCCGCGAGCGGCAAAGCCGACAGCCGGAGCCGCCACCGGTGCTTCCAACCCAGCGGATCAGAAGCAGCCGGGAACCGCCAAGGCTGAGGACGGCAGCGGCTCTGCCACCGCCGCTCCCAACGCCAGCGCTCCACCCAAGCCGCCCTCAGGCATGGCGCAGAACCCGCCGCCCGCCACTTCGCCTGCGGAGCCGCAGCCGTGAACGTTTCCTACACTTCCCGGGAACAGATTGAGGTTTACCGGTTCAGCCTGCCAGCCGCCATTTTCATCCCTTTGCTGGCCCTTTTTCAGCAAGCCTTTTTGCCTCTGCGGCTGCATTTCTTCGAAATCTTCGATTTACCGCTGCTGGTCA
>DATJFA010000280.1:0-3330 GCA_035496015.1 Terriglobales bacterium
TGGAATCCACTTCGGTGTAGGAGTTGATGCGCACGTCGGGAGAGAGCACGCTGTTGCGCACCGCACCGCCGGAAACAATGCAGCCCGCCGAGACGATGGAATCCAGGGCAACGCCCATGCGCCCCGCTTCCGCAAACACAAACTTGGCGGGCGGGTACTGCCGCTGGTGGGTGCGGATGGGCCAGTGCTCGTCGTACAGGTTGAACACAGGGGACACAGACACAATATCCATGTTGGCTTCGTAATAGGCCTCCAGCGTGCCAACATCCCGCCAGTACAGGGCTTCCTTCTTGTTTTCGTCAATGAAGTTGAAGGAAAAAATTTTGTAGTCGTCCACCATCTTGGGCAGGATGTCGTGCCCGAAATCGTGCGAGGAGTTGGGGTCCTCGGCATCCTTGAGCAGCACCGGAATGAGCACATCGGTGTTGAACAGGTAAATGCCCATCGAGCCGGAGACCATGCGCGGATTGTAGGGCGAGCGGATATCGGTACGCTGCGGCTTCTCCTGGAAGCCCACGATGCGTCCTTCGCGGTCCACGTCCACCACGCCGAAGCGGTAGGTTTCGCTGGGGTCAATCAGAATGGTGGCCAGGGTGACGTCGGCGCCGGCGTCGCGGTGCTGCTTCTGCATCAGCCCGTAGTTCATCTTGTAGATATGGTCGCCGGAAAGTATCAGCACGTGCCGCGGCTGCTCGGAGCCGATGGAATAAATATTCTGATAAACGGCGTCGGCTGTGCCCATGTACCAGTTCGCGCTTACCCGCTGCATGGGCGGCAAAATCTCGATGAACTCGCCCATCTCCCGCGCCAGTATGTTCCAGCCTTCGCGGATGTGACGGTTCAGGGAAAGCGCCTTGTACTGGGTGAGGATGTATACCCGGCGCAGATCGGAGTTGACGCAGTTGGAAAGGGTGATGTCAATGATGCGGTAGATGCCGCCGAAGGTGACTGCCGGCTTGGCGCGGTCGCGGGTGAGAGGATAGAGTCGCTCTCCCGCTCCGCCGGCCAACAGCACTCCCAGGGTATCCTTCATAGCGGCTCCGCTGGACTGCGCTCAGCCGCGGCAAACGGCCACAGCGCAAACCTTAGATGCTAGCACAACCGATGGTACGGAGAGGGGTTTGAGCGACTCACTCACACCGCGGCTAGGCGGCATCGTCGGCGCTGATCTTGAGGGACTTGAGAAACTTCATGTCCTGAGAATTAAGCTTGAATTCGGGTACTCGCGTGCGCGCGGTGATGGTGGGGCGCCGCCGGGAGGGCTTTTCGTCCTGCCGGTTGAAGCCTATGGTGGCCTCGAGCACGAGAAAAATGTCGTAACCGCCAGCCTTGATGCGGGAAATGACGTCGGCGATCTGCTCGGATTCGGTCAGCGACTCACTGATGGCGTCGCCCAGTTCTTTGATCAGCTTCTTGAGTTGTTGATCCACATCTACCCCAATCGGGCCACCCTCACCCTCGGGCCCACGCCCTTCTACAACATTCGATGCCAAATCAGGCCCTTGCGTTTCGTTTAACTGCCCAGAACCTCGGCCCGGCAGGCTGATAAAATGCTCTGGTGGGCCAAGTATCCGGGATTTCCACAGCTCGCAAGATAGGCTTGGTGGCGCGAGTAGCCACACGGGTGGCGGCACGACAGGCGGGCCGCAGCCGGCGAGTTTCGGCCGTTACCCGCGCCGCGCAAGTCACTTTTTCCCATTTTCGTCGCGTGCTGAGCCTGCTCTGGCTGCAGGTGACCGGCTTTTTCTTTCTGGCGCTGGCCCTGCTGGGAGGCGGAGCCCTGTGGGATGAATATCCCAAGTACCAGGCGGGAAAAGTGAGCGGAGAGCGCCTGCTGCTGGCGGCGGCTTTTATGCTCCTGTTCGCCTACTTTGGAGTAAGCTCCTTCTGGCGCGTGCGCAAGAAATCCTGAGCGGGGGCTGACATGGCCGACAATGTAAAGTCCGGCTCCGGGCTGCAGCAGGAAGTAAACGAGAAGCCGACTTCAGCCGAGGCTCCCTCTTTGCCGGCCAATCAGGAAACTTCCTCTCACATCAGCGTCCACCCTCTTTACACGCCCGCAGACCTGGCCGGCTTCGACCAGGGGCACGACGTCGGCTATCCCGGCGCGTATCCCTTCACCCGCGGCGTGCAGCCCACTATGTACCGCGGCCGCCTCTGGACCATGCGCCAGTACGCCGGCATGGGCGACGCCGAGGAGTCCAACAAGCGCTACAAATACCTGCTCGCCCACGGCACCACCGGCCTGTCCGTGGCCTTCGACCTGCCCACGCAGATTGGGCTCGACTCCGACCACCCTCTGGCCGCGGGTGAAGTCGGCAAGGTGGGCGTGGCCATTGATTCGATTGAGGACATGGAGCGGCTGTTCCAGGACATTGACCTCGCGGCGATTTCCACCTCCATGACCATCAACGCCACTGCCTCCATTCTGCTGGCCCTGTATGTGGCGGTTGGCAAACGGCACGGGGTGGACCCACGCAGGCTCTCGGGAACGGTGCAGAACGACATCCTGAAGGAATACATCGCGCGCGGCACTTACATCTACCCGCCGCAGCAGGCCATGCGCATCGTTACCGACGTGTTCGCTTACTGCAACCAGCACGTGCCCGAGTGGAACACGATTTCCATTTCCGGCTATCACATGCGCGAGGCCGGCTGCACGGCGGCGCAGGAAGTAGCGTTCACTCTGGCAAACGGTATCACCTATGTTCAGGCGGCGATTGACGCCGGTCTTGACGTGGACCGCTTCGCCCCCCGGCTCTCGTTTTTCTTTGCCTGCCACAACAAGTTCCTGGAAGAGGTGGCCAAGTTCCGCGCCGCGCGCCGCATGTGGGCGCGCCTGATGCGCGAGCATTTCCACGCCGCCAACCCGCGCTCCTGGATGCTGCGCTTCCATACTCAAACTGCGGGCTCGACGCTCACCGCGCAGCAACCGGAGAACAACATTGTGCGCACCGCGTTGCAGGCGCTGGCGGCGGTGCTGGGCGGCACGCAGTCGCTGCATACTAATTCCTTCGACGAGGCGCTGGCCCTGCCCACGGAAGAAGCAGTGCGCGTGGCCCTGCGCACGCAGCAGATCATCGCTTATGAATCCGGGGTGCCCCAGACCATTGATCCGGTCGCCGGCTCCTACTACCTGGAATCGCTGACCAACGAGATTGAAAGGCGCGCCAAAGCCTACCTGGAGAAGATTGACGCCATGGGCGGCATGCTGCGTGCTATCGAGCGCGGCTACGTGCAGCAGGAAATTCAGAATGCCGCTTACGAATTCCAGCAGGCTGTGGACCGCCTGGAGGCGGTAGTGGTGGGGGTAAACCGGTTTGCCGCAGA
>DATJFA010000281.1:0-3714 GCA_035496015.1 Terriglobales bacterium
TGGGGGCTATCGTCAGCGAACAGCAGATGAACACGGTGCTGGGCTACATCGAATCGGGCAAGCAGGAAGGCGCGCACCTCGTGGCTGGGGGCAATCGCGTCAACGTGGATGGGGGCAAGGGCTTTTTCGTCGAGCCTACCGTGTTCGACGCAGTCAGCAACAGCATGAAGATCGCCCAGGAGGAGATTTTTGGCCCCGTGCTGGCCACGATTCCTTTCGACGATCTGGACCAAGTTGCGGATCTAGCCAACCAAAATGTGTACGGTCTGGCGGCAGCCATCTGGACCAACGACATTAAGAAGGCGCACGGCATGGCGCGTCGCCTGAAGGCGGGTACGGTGTGGATCAACGCTTACAACCTGTACGACGCCGCCTTGCCCTTCGGCGGTTTTAAGCAGTCGGGCTTCGGCCGCGAACTGGGCAGGGAAGCGCTGGACCATTACACAGAAGTGAAGAGCGTGTGGGTTAACTTAAGCTCCTAGCGGCTAGCTTCTAGCTGCTAGCTCAAAACTGCCGACCGAGCTAGAAGCTAGGAGCTAGTGGCTGATACTGAGGTTTTATGCCAGGCAAAGTACCGAGAATCGGAACATTCAGCGACTGGGTGGGATTGTTTGAAGAGTGGCGCAAGGAAGTGGGCGTCAACACCGACGACATTGCCGGCTTCCAGTTCCAGACCCTCTACGGCCAGATCGAGACAGAAGAGATCCAGTTTGGCCACTACAAAGGCAAGCGCAAGTGGGAATCGGTGCGCCAGATTCCGACCCAAAACATGCGCGATGCCCTGCTCAACATGATCGTCTACCAGGGCGACACGGAATTCGCCAGCGTGGAGCAGCAGCGCTACCTTTTCGAAAGCGCGCCCACCGACTGGGACCGCAGGGCGCTTACACGCGTCATGATCGAGGAAATGCGCCACGGCTGGCAGATGTGCTCACTTCTGATCGAGCATTTCGGCCAGACGGGCCGCGTCGAAGCTCAGAAGATGCTGGAGCGCCGCGCCTACGAGAGCAAGCGCCTGCTCAATGCCTTTAATGAGATGGTGGATAACTGGATGGACCTGTACGCCTATACGGATTTTGTGGACCGCGACGGCAAATTCCAGCTGCAGATGCTGAAGTACTCCGGCTTCGCGCCCCTGGGGCGCTCCATGTCCTACATGCTGCGCGAGGAAGCATTTCACATGGGTACGGGCGATACGGGTTTGCGGCGCGTAGTCGAGGCTGGGGTGGTGCCGGCGTGGCTGATTCAGAAGTACTTGAACAAGTGGATTTCCGAGTCGCACGACCTGTTCGGCACCGACCATTCTTCGTCGGCGCACTGGGCATACGTATGGGGAATCAAGGGCCGCTATGACGAGCCCAAGAATGAGCATGCGCCCGACCTGGACGATGTGAACGACTACAACCGTCACCTGTATCACCAGGAGGTGACCACGCTGGTGGAGCGCTTCAACAACGCGCTCAAACCAGACCAGCCGCGGCTTTACGTGCCTAACATTAAATTTAACCGCACCATCGGCCGCTGGGCAGGGCAGAAGTTCCATCCGCATACCGGCGAGGCGGTAGAGGAGAAGGAATACGAGCAGCAGCGCACAGAATGGCTGCCTACGCCGGCGGATCACAAGCTGCTCCTGGACATCATCAGCACCGAAAAGAAGTGGATTGTGCCGCGGACCGGCGCGCGCGATCCGCTGGAAACCATTGCTGAGCCGCGCAAGTCGGCGATCAACATCTAGGCCATTGGCTCTTGGCTATTAGCTTTTAGCTAAGCCAAGAGCTAAGAGCCAAAAGCTGGCCACCGTGACCACCGCCGCTCCCGACATTTCGACTCGCGCCGGCTACACCATGGGCGAACTCATGGTGGCCGCTGCCGCCCGCGAAATCCGCGAGGGCGAGGTGGTCTTCGTCGGCATGCGCCTGCCCCTGATCGCCTTCGTGGTGGCCAAGCGCACCCATGCGCCGAACGCGGTGGGCTTGTTTGAGAACGGCGTGATCCGCAGTACACCTGCGCGCGAGCTGATCTATACAATGGCCGATCCGCCCAACATTCTGGGGGCGACCCAGTGCCTGGACATGCTGGCCGTGATGAGCCTGCTGCAGTCAGACCGCGTGAATTTGGGCTTCCTGGGCGCCGCTGAGGTGGATCGGTTCGGCAATCTCAATTCCACCCAGGTGGAGAGCGGCCAGGGAATTGTGCGCCTGCCGGGGTCAGGCGGGGCCTGCGACATTGCTTCGCTGGCGCATCGTTTCGTCGTTCTGCTGGAGCACGACAAGCGCCGCTTGCCGGAGCGCGTCTCGTACGTCACCAGCCCGGGAAACGGCGACGGCCCCGGCTGGCGCAAGAAAATGGGTCTGCCGCGCGGCGGGCCGTCGGCGGTGATTACTACTAAGGCTGTCTTGCGCTTCCGCGAAGATGGTGAGGCTTACCTGGCTTCCGTCCACCCTGGCATCACAGTTGAAGATGTCCTCAACAACACTGGATGGCAGTTACGCCAGGCCGACCAGGTTAAGGTTACGCCCGTGCCAAGCGCCGCAGAGTTGCAGGCCATTCGGGAGTACGACAAGGAAGGCTTCTGGACAAAGTGATTCTGTATTCACCACAGAGGCACCGAGACACAGAGAAAAACAGGTCTTGTTTCGCACGGCGCAAGGACTGATCTCCGGTTGAAAGGACGAATCGGGATCCGCCGAAGCACCAGCCCGAAGGGTGAAACCGCTTTTAGCCCAGGGCTGGGTCAGGCCGCAATAACGAACCTGAGTCCCTTTAGGGGCGGCACCAAGGATTGATATGGCTACACAACCGAAATCGCGTTTTTCCACCATCGCACTCGACTACGAGGGCGCCATCGCCCGCATTGTGCTCAATAACCCGCCGGTGAACGTCATAACCGTGCCGATGATGGAGGAACTGGTTGCTGCGCTGGAGGAGGTGGAAGGCCGGCCGGAAATTGCTGCCCTGGTCCTACGTGGTGCGGGGAAGGGCTTCTCCGCGGGCGTGGACGTGGCCGCGCACACCCCCGACAAGGTGCGCAACATGCTGGTGGCGTTTCATGGGGTGGTGCGTATGCTGGCCGCCTCCAAGAAGGTGACCATCGCGGCCGTGCATGGGAGCTGCCTGGGCGGCGGCGCTGAGCTCGCGGCGGTTTGCGACCTGGCCTTTACGACTGAGTCGGCGACCTGGGGCTTCCCGGAGATCAGCCTGGGCTGCTTTCCCCCTGTGGCCGCCGCCATGCTCGCGCAGGTAATCGGCCAGAAGCGCGCCGCTGATCTCATCCTGACGGGTAGAAAAATTACCGGCGATGCCGCCTTCGCCATGGGACTGGCCAACGAGGCGGTGCCGGAAGGCGAACTCGATGAATTGGTAGAGGAGACCTGCGAGCGCCTGCGTACGCTCAGCCCGTCATCTTTGCAGCTGACCAAGAAAGCGCTGTACACCTGGGATGCCGCACACTTTACCAAGGGTCTGGAGCGCGCCGAGAAGATTTACCTGGACGAGCTGATGCAGAGCGAAGATGCCAAGGAAGGTATCAGCGCCTTCATGCAGAAGCGGCAGCCGGAGTGGAAGGGAAAATGAAGGCATTGGGTAATTGTGTAATCGGGTAATTGAATGGCGCCGTTCTTAAATTGCCCGATTGCCCGATTACACAATTACTCAATCGAACCATGTCGAAGCTGATCACAATGCGCGAGGCGATCGCCTCGCTGGTACCTGACG
>DATJFA010000282.1:0-3005 GCA_035496015.1 Terriglobales bacterium
GCCTGCCCTGAGCTTGCCGAAGGGGATCTCACGTGCACTGTTACGAACTCCGTCCCTGCACGGGTGCTATTTTCCCCGATAGCTGACCCGCCAAATGGAATTGGACCCGTCATCGGTCACCAGCAGCGAACCATCCGGCGCCACGGCCACGCCCACTGGACGGCCCCAGGCATCGCCGTTAGGCAACACGAAGCCGGTGAGGAAGTCCTGGTATTCCCCGCTGGCATGCCCGGTCTGGTGCAGCGGAATGCGGATCACCTCGTAGCCCGCTCGCGGCGCGCGGTTCCAGGAACCGTGCTCGGCGGCAAAGACATCGCCGCTGTACTGCGCCGGAAACTGTTTGCCGGTGTAGAACGTGGGCTCCAGCGAAGCGCTGTGCGCCTGGATAAGCACATCAGGCGTGATCACTTTGCTCTTCAACTCCGGGTGCTTGCCCTTCAGTCGCGGGTCCTGGTTGCCGCCCATGTACCACCAGGGCCAGCCGTAAAAACCGCCTTCCTGCACGTGCGTGATGTAGTCGGGCACCAGGTTATTGCCTAGGGCATCGCGCTCGTTCACCGAGCACCACAGTTCTCCCGTCTTAGGATTTACCGCCAGGCCCCCGCCGGGATTGCGAATGCCATAGGCGTAAACGCGCATGCCGGAGCCATCCGGATTGAACTGCAGTATGTTCGCGCGGTTCTTCTCCCCAGGGTGGGTGTCGGGATCGTCCACATTGGAGCGCGAGCCCACACCCACAAACATTCTCTTTCCGTCCAGCGAAAACTGAATGTCGCGCGTCCAGTGCCCGCCTCCGGCAGGCAGATTGGCAATGTGCTGCGGCTTGCCCGTGGCCTTCATGTCGCCATTGTGATATGCGAATCGCAGCACCGCATCCGTTTGCCCAACGTAAACCCACTGCGGATTGGGGCCGGGCGGATAGAAGTTGATGCCGTAAGGCTCATTCAGTCCGCTGGCGAATACGGACATTTCTTCCGGCCGTCCGTCCTTGGTTATGCCGCGAAATACGCGGATATCGCCGGCCTCGCTCTCAGCCACGAAAATGTCGCCATTGGGCGCGGTCCGAATTAGCCGCGGATTGTTGAGCCCAGTAGCGTAGAGCTCGACCTTGAAACCGGCCGGCGCCTGCGGCCACACGTTGGCGGGTCGCGCAACCACGTCCGGCCCGTTGTCAGCCGAGGGCGTAGCGTAGGGAGCAGGCAGGTCCTGCACCGTGATCTTGCGCATCTTGCCCGGCTGTTCGTAGCGGAAGTCCGTGAATGGCGGCTTGGGCGGCGGGTCCTTGATCGTGCTGTTCATCGCGCTTGCCGGTGCGGCCGGCCGGCTCTCCGCCTCCCTCTTCGCCGGCAGCCCCATCGACTTCACGTAGGTAACAATTTCCCAACGTTCTCTCCTCGGCACCTTAGCCCACGACGGCATGCCATTCTGCGGGCTGCCTTTAGTCACAAACCAGAACACTTCACCGGGCGTTACCGTTTCCAGCGTGCCATCCACAAGCGAGGGAATATTGCCCGAGCCTTCGGCGTTCTCGCCATGGCAGCGGGCGCAGTAATGATGAAAGAGCTCGTGGCCGGTGGTGAGAACCTGCTGGTCGGCGGTATAGGGGTCTTTCAGCCGCTTGGCCGAAGCCGGAGCATCATGAAAATTTTTATTTTGAGCAACTACGGAAGGAATCACGGCAACTGCCAACGTGAAAACTGTAATAGAGGCCGGCACTACACGCCACGCAGTCTTCAATTTCTCCTCCAGGGCAAGGATGCCCCACAATTGTATTTTGGATGCAATAACCAAGGAAGACCCGGCGCAACAGCAGCGTAAAAAAACCGGAAGGCGAGGAAAACAGGAAGCTGAGCGCGCGGGGCGCAGAACCGCGCGCGCTCAGATGGCAGCGAGCTTTAAATCAGCGCTTCGAGTCGCCCACAGCGCGCGGCGGCAGCGGCTCCAGCGCCTGCGCCGGGGGCGGAATCACGTGCTCCTGGGCCTGGTAACTGGAGGCGATGCGCGCGTGCGAAATCGCCAGCGACGCGGCCGACATGTTATTGGGGTGCCGCGTCTCCAGCGCTCCGTAACGGAAGCCGGTGGCAATCACCGTGATCTTGATCTGCTCCTTCATGCTTTCATCCTGCACGGCGCCGAAGATGATGTTGGCTTCGTCATCCGCCGCGCCCTGGATGATCTGGCAGGCTTCATTGACCTCTCTCAAGGTCAGCGAACTGGAGCCGGTGATGTTGATGAGCAGGCCACGGGCGCCGAAGATGCCGCCGTTATCCAGCAGCGGCGAGGAGATGGCGCGCTTGGCTGCTTCTGCCGCCCGCCGCTCGCCGGAAGCCATGGCCGTGCCCATCACCGCATAGCCCATGCCTTCCATGGTGGTCCGCACGTCGGCAAAGTCGCGGTTGATGATGCCCGGCACCTGGATGATGTCGGAAATACCTTGCACCGCCTGGCGCAGCACGTCGTCAGCCACGCGGAACGACTCGAAGAAACCCGCGGCATTGGCCACGCTCAGCAGCTTTTCATTGGGAATGACGATGACCGTGCCCACCGACTGCATGAGCTCGGCAATTCCCTGCTCCGCCTGCGCCATGCGCCGCTTGCCTTCAAAGCCAAAGGGCTTGGTCACCACCGCCACCGTGAGCGCACCCAATTCGTTGGCCAGCGAGGCCACGATGGGCGCTGCGCCCGTCCCGGTGCCACCGCCCAGGCCGGCGGTAACGAACACCATGTCCGCGCCTTCCAAAGAGTCAATCAGCTTGTCGGTATCTTCCAGTGCGGCGCGGCGACCCACTTCCGGGTTGGCGCCCGCGCCCAAGCCGTTGCTCAGCTTGCTGCCGATCTGAATCTTCACCGGCGCGCGCGAGAGCCGCAGCGACTGCAGGTCGGTGTTGGCCACCAGAAACTCCACGCCTTCCAGACGCGCCTCAATCATGCGGTTGACGGCGTTCACGCCGCCTCCGCCTACGCCCACCACCTTAATTTTTGCCGGCGGTTGCGGCCCATTGTCC
>DATJFA010000283.1:0-3697 GCA_035496015.1 Terriglobales bacterium
TGACCGGAGGCCAACGCCTGTGACGCGCGGCGCAGCTCGTAGCGCGCCCGGTCAGGCGGAAGCGGTTTGGCGGCGACCAATTGCGCGCCCATATCAACCGCGTCGGCGGCGCTGGTCTCACCATTGGTGATGGCCAGCAGCACCGAGCTTTTGTTGGGGCGCGACAGATGCGCCGCCCGCAGCAGGCCGGCGGCCTGGTAAACGTCATCGCAATCAATCGCCACCACGTCGAAGCGCCGCTCCTCCAGGGCGGCCAAGCCCGACTTGGCGTCACCGCGGAACTCCACCGCCGCACCCATCTCGGTGAGGATGCGGCGGAAGACTTCCTCCATCAGGACATCGTGCGTGACTACCAGGCACTGCATAACCTGCACCGAAAAAGATATTAGGCGGGAGGGTGAAAGCGCGCAATTTACGGCTGTAACTTGCGGGCGGTAACGGAAGAGTGGCAGGGCGCGGGGCCGGGAACCATTTTGAAACCGGTTCCCGCGGCGGGCTACTTGGGGGCGTGAAGGTTGACGACCAGGCGGTAGGGGTCGGGAGCGATCATGGCGGAGTAGACGCAATTGGGAGTGGTTTCCAGCACAACGCGGGTGACTTCCGGCCCGCGTTCGGCAATGCGAATTTTTTTCACAAAGGTTTGACCCACACTGACCTGAACGAGCCGGCCTTGAAGATTCGCAGGCATGTGCGTTTGTTGGAGATCGAAGTAGACGCGATCAGGACCGGTGAGGCGCTGCGCGTCAAAAAAAACCAGCGCGCCTAAATCCACGGTGACGGTGGTGGAGTTGTCGTCAGACCAGTAGTGGACGGCGCCCACGGTAGCCGGGCCGGTGGGAACCGCCGGTGGTTGCTCAGGGCGCCCCCGGGATGAGGCAATCGCGTTTTGCAGGCGAACACTTTGCGCGTGGGCACGCAGGGCCATGGTTTTAGCGGTCAGCACGAAAGCCGCGGTAATCACCGCCGCCGCCACCAGGCTCAGGCGCAGCCACTCGCACCAGGCCCACAATTGAGCGGCGTGGCCGAGCTCGGCGGCATCGGTGTGCCAGGCTTTGCCGGAAGCCTCGTCCGCGCCGAAGATGAGAGCCGGGCCCCCCGGGGGCTTGGCAGGCGGCGGACAGAGCTCGGGCCGGGCCCGTGAATGGCGCGGTTTGCGAAGTGCCGATGACCCATGCCGAGGACGATGCTTCATGCCTTCCTTCGCCTGAAAGGAAAGGTTCAGGTAATCCGTTTTGATTGAGCTGCTAAATAATTGCGGGATCAGTGGGAACCGATGTTGCAGGGTATTATAACGAGGCTGACGGTTCACGGTGCTGTGAAAATTGTTGCAACAAGCATGTTTTGAGCAGGCGGCGCTTCAGGATGCGAGCCAGTCTTTGACATGTCCCCGGGATTGGTTCAGATTAGCTGGCGACCGCCTCCAGGGAGGTGAAAGGCCGATGGCCACATTTGACAGCAGCCAATGCGTTGCTTACGCCCGGCGGGTAGTTCGGCTGACCTATGCGGGGGTGAGATCGAAGCACACCAGCCAGCTGGCGGCCGGACTTTCGTACTACTTCATCCTTTCCCTGTTCCCCCTGCTGATCGCTTTTGCGGCAGGGCTGGCGTTGGTGCCACTGCCGCACCTGTTTGACCAGATTCTTACGCTGATGGGCAGGTTCGTACCTGCCGACAGCATGGGCCTGGTGCGGGGCGTGCTGCGCGACGTGATCAGCCCGCATGGCGGAAGCATCCTTTCAGTGGGCATCGTGCTGACCATATGGGCAGCCTCGGGAGGTGTGGCGGCATTGGTGGAGGCGGTGAACGTGGCCTACAACCTGGAGGACAAGCGCAGCTTCGTGCGCAAGCGCCTGCTGGCCATTGGGCTGATGTTTGCGGTAGGCGCGCTGGCGGTGTTGGCGCTGGCGCTGATGGTGGTGGGTCCGGGCTTCGGGCGCTGGCTGGCGGGCAAAGCCGGGCTGGGCGGTGTATTCGTTGCCGTGTGGCCATATTTGCGCTGGGTACTCTCAATCGCGTGTGCGGTGCTTTCCATTGAGCTGATCTACATGTGGGCGCCGAGTGTGCGGCGTCCATTTCGCACCACCTTGCCGGGAGCGGTTATTGCACTGGTCACCTGGCTGGTGCTCTCCAGCGGGCTGGGCCTGTACCTGAGAAATTTCGGCAAGCTGAACAAGACCTACGGGACTTTGGCGGCGGCGGTTGCCCTGCTGCTCTGGCTCTACTGGACCGCATTCTCCATTCTGGTGGGGGCTCAGTTCAACGCGGAGACGATGCGCAAGGAACAGGCGGCCACGCAGGCGCAAGGTGAGCCGGGAGCGTCGGCGCAGGAACAGCCGGCTTCGCATCCCGCAACCGCGGCTTAGCGCCCCCAACTTGCTCAGCTGGGCTCGACGTTTTCGAATTTGGAGTCTACTGTCGGGCCGCGCAGTTCCAGAATATCGCCGGGCACCCTAAAACCGTGGCGCATATATAAGGTGCGGCTGCGAGGCGAAGGCCAGAGGATCACCGCATCCACCTCTTTCTGCTTGAGCCACTTTAAAGCATGCTGCAGCAGCCTGGCGCCAACGCCGCCCCGGCATTCGGGACGCACGTAGAGGTTGGTGATGTAACCGTGCTGCTCGGGGGCGCCGTTACAGTTGGGCATTTTTTCGATGAGATGCAGCCAGAGTTGGCCCACGATTTCATCCTTGCGGAGAGCGACCCAGCATTTCCAGTCCGCGGATAGCCTGCTGGACATCCAGGCAGCACAACGCTGTTGGAAGGTGTTTTTGTTTTCCAGCGCGCCGCCAAGCTCGCGGCGAAACTCGTAGCGCAGGAGGGCAAGGCTTTCGGCATCGGCTGCGCCAGCTTCGCGTATAACGATGTCCGTCATGCCGTACAGAATACCCGAGGAATCCATGGCGGGAGATGGCCGCATCGCGTATGCTTCTGGGCCAGGTGTGGAGGAATGATGAAACGAAGCTTCTTGCTAGTCCTGATGATTGCTGGGTTGACGATCTGCGCGCCGGCACAAAGCAAGGCCAGCAAGCAAAAATCCAAAGCGCCTGCCGCCGGACCAGGGAATATTCCGACTACCATTGCAGACAGTGTAGGCAACAACATGAAGTTTATCGAAGGCTCGTTTCTGGGAGTGGCGGAAGCGATGCCGGAAAACAAGTATGACTTTATTCCCACAGGCGGCAACTTCGAAGGAGTTCGCAGCTTTGGCGAGCAGGTGAAGCACGTGGCCTGCGCGCAGTTCGGTTTCTTCAACGAATTTGAGGGCAAGCAGCCACCCGCTGATTGCGAGAAGGGCGGGCACAATCCGGCGAAGACCAAGGCGGAGCTGATCCAGTATTTGAAAGACTCGTTTGACTATGGCAATCGTGTTCTGGGGACGCTGAACGCCAGGAATGCGCTGGATCGCGTGGAGGGCCGCTACGCCGGGCCCAACACCAAGCTGGGCATTTCGGTGATCGCAGTGTGGCACATCACCGACCACTACGGGCAGATGGTCGAATACCTGCGCATGAACGGACTGGTTCCCCCCATGACGCAGAAGTACGCGCTAAAGGTGCGGTAACGGGTTCCTCGGGCTCTGACCCTCGCCACGGGACAACATAACAATTGTTTCGACCGGGCCGGCATCATCGGCGAAATCACTAGCGGGCCGGTTCCTCTTCTGTTACAGAAATGATCGTGGTGAGAGGAGGACTGC
>DATJFA010000284.1:0-3458 GCA_035496015.1 Terriglobales bacterium
GACCTGAAGAAGGACCGCCGCTTCAAATACATCCTCATCTTCAAGAACCACGGCGAGCCGGCCGGCGCTTCCCTGGAGCATGCTCACTCGCAGCTCATCGCCTTGCCCATTTTGCCCCGCCAGGTCATTGAGGAACTGGAGGGCGCCAAGCAGTACTACATCTTCAAGGAGCGCTGTGTCTTCTGCGACGTCATTCGGCAGGAGATGGAGAGCGGCGGCCGCGTGGTCAGCGAGAATCAGGACTTCCTGACCCTCGCCCCCTATGCCCCTCGTTTTCCTTTTGAAACATGGATTCTGCCCAAGAGCCACGAATCCGCCTTCGAGAACTCCTCTTCCAGCTTGTACGAAAATCTGGCTAAGGCGCTCAAGCTGCTGCTGCAGAAGGCCGACCGCGTGCTGGACAATCCGCCCTACAACCTGGTGATCCACACCTCGCCGGTGCAGGACCCCACCAACGACCATTACCACTGGCACATTGAGTTCATGCCCAAGCTGACCAAGACCGCGGGCTTCGAATGGGGAACAGGTTTCTACATTAATCCCACGCCCCCGGAGGAGGCCGCCAAGTTTCTGCGCGAGGCCAGCGTGGAAACTCCCGAGCCTGCCGTGGCTGTGCCCGTTGGCAGCCGCTGAGCCTCGTGTAATTGGGTAATTGGGTGGTAATTGGGTAGTTGATTAAAAATCAACGACTGTCATCTGAAGGCAGCGAAGGACCTGCTTTTCGCTTGCGAAGCCAGCCGGCGCAGTCGAACGACTGGTGCAATCAATTTTAGTGTTGTCATCCCTGAGCGCAGCAAAAGGACCTGCTTGCGCTTGCTGCTCCGCGTCCAAGTGGCTCGCCGCTCTTTCAATTACCCGATTACAAATTGCTCAATCTGTTTACACTGCGCTTCTTCTGCCCAGCACCAACTGAATAATCAGCACGATGACGGCCAGCACCAGCAGCAGGTGCAGCCACGCGCCAATGGTGTACGTGCCAATCAACCCGAGCAGCCAAAGCACCAGCAGTATGAAAAAGATCAGCCACAGCATATGAATACGTGCCTCCGGCACGCCCCCTGAAAAATTGTGCCCGCCGCGCTGCCCTCACGGCGGGCCTGATGGTTATCGCAACCTCTGGTCCTATCACACCACGGGCCGGCGGCCGGTCACCAATTGCAGAATCAGCACGATCACGGCGGCTACCAACAACAACCAGACAAACGCCCCGATCTGATAGGTGCCGACCAAGCCCAGGATCCAGGCGATCAGCAGAATTACAAACAGAGTCCAAAGCATCTTCACCTCCGAAGTGCCGCAGCACTCCTATGTCTGGTGCAGGTTCGGGTCGGGAGGTTGTAAGCGTAAGCTGGACTAAGTAGAAGGAATCACATTCGGCAATTTTTGTTTACGGGCAACCCTGCGATGGCACAGGCCCGGGTCCCTTAAGCGCCCACTACCGCCTGCGCTATGCGGTTCTTGCCGTTGCGCTTCGCCGTATACATCAGGTCGTCGGCGCTCTGGATCATTTCGTCCAGCGATTCAGGTTCGGCCACGAAGGTCGCCGCCCCAATGCTGAAGGTCACCGGCCACGCGTTCTGCTTCACCAGGTCAACCAGCACGCGCTGCAGTTTGTAGAGCACGAACTGCCCTGCCTCCGCTCCCGTCTCGGGCAGCAGGATGGCGAACTCATCGCCGCCCACGCGGGCCACGAAATCGGTAGCCCGCAGGTTGCGCCTGATGGAGCGCGCCACCCATATCAGCAGCACGTCGCCGGTCTGGTGGCCGAAGCGGTCATTCACCACCTTGAAATTGTCTATGTCCAGGTAAGCCAGGGTGAGCGGGTGCTTGTACCGGCGCACGCGGTGCTTCTCCATGTCCGCTACTTGGCGGAAAGCTCGCCCGTTGGGCACTCCCGTCAGAAAGTCCACTCGCGAGAGCTCTTGTTCCTGCTGGTAGGCCGCCTTCAGGCGGGCAAGAATCAGCGCTGTGATCAGGAAAAATCCAAACAGCACCACCGCATTCCAGTAGCGCACCACCAGGTTGGGACTGCCCGTTGCCACCAGGTCGGCGCGTAGCCAGGCCGTGGCCGAAATGATGGACGCCAGGATGCCCTCCACCGTGCCCATGTACCAGCTGAGCAGCGCCACCGGCGCCAGGTAAAAGATGGAAAACGAAATGTTTCCCCCGGTAACGTGGGTCAGGTAGCTGGGCACGGCAATGAGCACCGCCGCAATCGCCAGCAACTCCAGCTTCGAACGCCGCTGCAGAAATGTGTCCATTCGTTGCGCGCCTGTAGGGTTGGATAATTGCGCCTGGCTCGGCCCTGCACCAGAAACCCTGTTTATAGTAGCTTGCGCCGCCGGCGATGGCGATTACCGAGCAGGCGCAATCGTGATTACGGAAGTACTAATCCAGCCCACGAAGGCCGTTTGTAGCGCCGGCGTCCCGCTGGCTGTCGCGAGGGCATCTTGCCCTCGCCCCGCGAACGTTTTGAAAGGATGCGGCTTTCAGCCGCGCCGAAAATCATCCTGCGGTGCCTGTCATCCCGAGCCAACGCGAGTTGAGCGGAGCGAAATGAGCGTGAGTCGAGGGACCTTGCGTCTCCCAAAGGACCGGGCGTCAGGCTAGGCGCGCCGAATCTTTGGCGGCGGTTCCTCCACCGGAAAGGTGAACGTGAATGTATCCCCTTGGCGCACGTTTGTAACCAGCACCGGACGGAAGCAAACGATGCAGGTGCCGCGTCCCCGCCGCACGCTGCGATAAACGATTTACGCCGAGCCCTGTTTGAGCAGTTGCGCTGCCAGCGCCTGCGAGGCGGTATAGTCATCAGCTGCCAGGCCATCAGCGTGCTCTTTCGCGCCCCGCAGATCGTGGAATGGAGCGTGAAAATCCGCCAGGTAGTCGAGGTCGTCGGCCATCATTTACTCAGCTTCGACTTATGATCCACCATCATCTCCGGTTGGAGCTTCGCGTACTCCGCTCTGGCTTCTTTCAGGACAGGGACATCCGAGTCGGCTTGTTTCCACAGAGCCAGGAAATCCTGATAGGCTGCGCGTGACTTCGCAGTGTCGCCTTGAAGCGAATAAGCCCGCGCCAAACCGAGGCGTGCAAGCGCCCCCAACGGGGAATTGGAGACGATGGAGCGGTGATCCAAGAACTTTTGAAACTCGGCAGCCGCCTCCTTGCCCTGCCGTGTCCCGAGGTATGCCTGCCCGCGAACGTAGGCAGGATACAGGTTACCAGCCAAGGTTCCAGTATCACCGAGCTCGTACGAAACGGCCTTAAGGGCTTCGACCGCCTTGGCAGGATTCTTGCGAGCAAGTTCAATCGAGCCCCGGATGGTCGGCAGCCAATACCTTTGCACTAAAGAATGGGAAGGAAACTGCCTGCCCAACTCGTCTGCAAGCGCTTGGGCGCGCATTGCGTCCCCTGCGCGCGCCAATGCCAGGGCAGTAAACACCCGCGCGTTTCGTCCC
>DATJFA010000285.1:0-6412 GCA_035496015.1 Terriglobales bacterium
AGCTTTCAGCGTGATCTCCGAGTAGTGCAGCCGGTTCGTGTCGAGCTGCACCTTGGTGCCACTGGCGCAGCCGCCGAAGAAGTTCACCGTGCCGCCTTTGCGCACCATCTCCACCGCCCACTCCCACGCCTGCGGGCGGCCTACCGCTTCGATCACAATGTCGGACCCACGCTTCTCCCTCGTGAGCACGCGAACTGCATCCACCGCGTCGGACACCTTGGTGATCTGCACCACGTCATGGGCGCCCATGCGTTTGGCCGCCTGCACCTGTGAATCGCGCTTGACCACGGCGATCACGTGGCAACCGGTCAGCCGCGCCACCTGCACAAACATCATGCCGATAGGCCCGCCGCCGATTACGGTCACGGTGTCGCCAATCTCGGGCTTCGTCTCGTGTAATCCGCGCAGCACGCAGGCCAGCGGCTCGGTCATGGCGGCTTCTTCAAAGCTAACGCCGGGGGGCATGGCCAGCATGTTCGATTCCACGATGCGGCGCGGAATGCGGATGTACTCGGCGTAAGCGCCGTTGTTGAACAGCAGGTCCTCGCAGAGGTTTTCCTGGTGCTTGGAGCAGTAAAAGCACGTCTGGCACGGCGCGGAGTTCAGCGACACCACCCGCATGCCTTTGCGAAACCCTCGAACCCCGGAACCTACTTCCTCGATCACGCCGGCCAATTCGTGGCCGAACAGCGCCGGCGGTACAATCATGCGCGCGTGGTAGCCGCGCTGATACACCTTCAGATCGGTGCCGCAGGTGAGCGCTACCTGCACCTTGATCAGCACCTCGCCTTCCCCTACCCGGGGAATGGGAACCTGCTCGATTTTGACGTCCTCTTTACCGTAGAGGACCGCCGCCGTCATCTTACCGTTCACTCTGAGTGTCCTTCCCATGCGCTGCCCGGCTGAATAACGATCTTCAGCGAGTCCGCTTGCGGATGAGCCGCCAAATTAAGCGCCTCCCGGCTCTCCTCTAACGAGAACCGATGGCTGATCAGCCCTTCCAAGTCCATCTCCCGGCTGAAAACAAAACGCACCGACTCCTCTTGCAGGTCCACGGAAGCGCTATATGAACCCAGCAACGTCTTTTCGTCCACGCAGACCGCGCCCGGGTCAATCACCGCTTCCCCGTGGACGGTTTGCGCAAACAACAGCACCCGCCCCCCGGGACGGCACGCGTCCATCGCGGGACCAATCAGCTTGTTCCCTCCTACTGCCAGGATGACTGCGTCGGCCCCACGCCCCTCGGTGAGTTCCCGCACCCGCGAAACCAGATCGGTTTGCGAGCCATCTACCGTTTCCTCTAGGCCGAATCTTTTAGATATTTTAAGCCTCTGCGGAAACAAATCGGAAGTTATTACCCGTGCCCCTGCCCTCTTAGCCAGTGACCCCAGGATAATGCCAATAGGCCCTTGCCCGATAACTACCACCGTTTCATCTGTTTGCAGCCGCAGCGTCTCTGTTCCTTTTTGGCAGGTGTTAACCGGTTCCACAAAACATGCCTGCTCGAAGGAAACCTCGTCAGGAATGCGCACCACGCCCCGCTCCACAATCCAATCCATTACCCGGACATACTCAGAAAACCCGCCGCCACTGGGCTCATATCCCGCCGTACAGCCCACCTTCTTGTACACCGGACATTGCGCAAACACCTTGTGCCGGCAGTAGTAGCACTCCCCGCAAGGAATGTGATGGAAGGCCATCACCCGGTCCCCGGCCTGGAATCGGGTCACGCCCTCTCCCACCGCCGCCACCACTCCCGAAGTTTCATGGCCGAAGATGCGCGGCGCCGAGTGGGAGCCGGTGGCAATCTTCTTCAGGTCGGTGCCGCAGATGCCGCAGGTGTGGACCCGGATCAGCAGCTCTCCCGGGCCGATCTTCGGCACTGGCACGGTTTCCAGCCGCACGTCTTCCTTGCCGTAGTACACGGCGGCCCGCATGGTGGCCGGAATCGCTTCCCGCCCCTGCTTCACCGTGAATTGGCCAGCTACTGCCATCAATGTCGTCCCGATCCCATGGGGTGAAGGTCAGCCTCGCCTACGCCCACATTGCGCGCGGGCTGGTTGTACCACTCCAGCCAGTCGCAAAGCGTCACGGAAGCTCGCTCGCTGTTGCGCTTAAGGTAGAGCAGCTTCTTCCATAACCAAGGGCGAATAGCGGCAAACATCACCAGCGCGCCGCTGCGGAAGCGCCCTTCCGCATCAATGAAACGCTCCAGGTCGGGAAACTCGAAATCATATGCGTCCGAGATGGCCTTTACCGCCATGAAGTCCGCTCTTCTCGCCACCGCCCCCCGGGCTACTGCCGCCGCTTCCATATCCACGGCACTGGCGCCATAAGCGTTTGCCAATTTCTTCTTCTGCTGTACGTCCGCAACTGAGTTCCAGCTCACCAGCGTGCCTTGCCCTTCCGCCATTTCCAGAACACTGCCGTCGCTTGCGTCCACCAGGCGGTTGGGAATAAACAGGCTACCCACTCGCGCGCTGGGATCCAGGCCGCCTGCCAGTCCCACCGAAATAACCAGAGCAGGCTGGTACAGCCTGATCACCGCTTCGCAGGCCCGCCGCGCCGCTTCCGTTCCAATTCCGGCGCAGACCAGCACGGCGCGCGGGTTCTCGTAGAACTTGTAGCGCCTGCCCTCGTATTCCCGCTTGCTGGCGCGCCAGTTCTTAATGGCCCCAGCAACTTCTCGCTCCAGCGCGGCGATAATGGCAACCTTGGGCATAACTCAACTGAACTATCGTAGCGCCGCCGTCTCGGCGGCTGTCGGTGCGGGCGTCTCGCCCGCATCGGCGAGGGCGGGACGCCCTCGCGACAGCCGGCCAGAGGCCGGCGCTACTCCTCACGCATACCCGTGACTCCGGAACCACTCCACGGCCCGGCGAAGAGCGTTATCCACGGGCACAATCTTCCAGCCCAGCGCCCGCTCCGCCTTGGCCGACGAAACGAACATCTTCTTGCGCCCCATGCGCACCGCGTCCACCGTCACGCGCGGTTCGCGCCGCAATAGCAGTCCTGTGACGGCCGTATCCACCACACCCGACGCCATCGCCACCGCATATGGCAGCTTCACCCGGGGCGAAGGCAGCCCGGTCAGGGCTGCCAGCTTGTCCAGAATCTGCTTCAGCGTCAGGTTTTCCCCGCCCAGGATGTAGCGCTCGCCGCGTCGCCCTTTTTCGAGGGCGGCTACGTGCCCGCGCGCCACCTCGGTTACATCCACCACGTTCAGGCCGGTGTCCACGTAGGCCGGAAACTTGCGTTTTAGGAAATCAACGATAATCCGTCCCGTCGGCGTGGGCTTGATGTCGCGCTCACCCACCGGGGTCGTGGGATTCACCACCACTACATCCACTCCGGCACGTCCCGCCTCGAGCGCGAGTTGTTCGGCCTGAAACTTCGATTTCTTATAGTGGCCGATCATGTCGCTCAGTCCCACGGGCGAATTCTCATCCGCCAGATGCCCGTTCGACCTGAAACCCATCGTGGCCACGCTGCTGGTGTAGATAACGCGGCGCACGCCGGTTTGTTGCGCCAACTGGATGATGTTCCGGGTGCCCTCCACATTGGACCGGTACATCTCTTGCGGCTCGCGCGTCCACAGCCGGTAGTCGGCGGCCACGTGGAACACGGCCTCGCAGCCCGTCATCGCCTTGCGCAACGACTCCGGATCGCGCAAATCGCCGGTTACGCGCTCGCCCTCTATGCCTTCCAGATTGGCCGTGAGACTCGTAGGGCGGACTAGAAGGCGAAGCTGGGCTCCCTGGTCAGCCAACCAACGCGCCACGTGACTGCCGACGAATCCCGTAGCTCCTGTGACCAACGCCTTCATGAGGGTGTGAAGGGCGCTATTCGAGCTCTTCCGGGCGCAGCGAAATGTGCTCGCCCGCCATGCGCTTCTCCCAGTACTGGCGGACCCAGTTTTCCCAGCTCTTGCCCGCCGCCATGTCCCGCCCGGTGAAGGCTAGGGCGGCGATATCGGCGTAGCTGACGGAAATCTTCCCGCCTCCGGTCTTGGGCATGATGCGGACAAAAGAATCGTTCAGGGTTCGCCCCGTGCGGCGATCGAAAACATAGCCTTCCACTACGGTGCTGTCCTTGCGTGTGATCTGTACGTCGCCACGGTAGTCGAAAGCCTGCTCCAGAGCCGTTCGCACTTCTTCCGCCCCGGCTAATTCCGGCACCCACCCTTGCAGGTTTTCACGATGCTTGCCGGGAGCGACCTCCAGAGCGTCCGGGTTAGCAGCGGGTTGATGGCCTGCTTCCCTGCCGCTCACGCCCGTATCTCCTGTTGCGAGTTGCTCTCGATTTGCACCAGCGGGTTGTAGCTGTGTACCGGGCGCACCGGTTCCTCCAGCAGCTTGAGCGCCCCCGCATCCGGATAGGTATGGAAGAACGTGGCCTTCACCGTATCCCACAGGCCACCCAGGGAGCTGAACGTATGGTTCACCGCGGAAGCTTCATAGCCGCTGTGCACCATGCAGTTGGCGCAGCGCGGGTTGCCGGACTCGGTGCCGTAGCGCTCCCACTCGGTGGCTTCCAGCAGCTCCTGAAAGGTATCGGCGTATCCGTCCTGCAGCAGGTAGCAGGGTTTTTGCCAGCCAAAAATGTTGAACGTGGGCATGCCCCAGGCAGTGCAGGGGTAATCGCGCTTGCCCATCAAAAATTCCAGGAATAGCGGCGACTGGTTAAAAACCCAATTCGGCTTGCGATTAGCCAGAATGGCGCGGAACAGCCGGCGGGTGCGGGCGCGCCCCAGGAAGTGATTCTGGTCGGGTGCCTTGTCATAGGAGTAGCCGGGCGAGAGCATCATGCCCTCCACCCCCAACTCCATCATTTCGTCGAAGAAGGCGCGCACACTCTTGGGATCGGCGCCATCAAACAGCGTGGTGTTGGTGGTGACCCGGAAGCCGCGCTGCAAGGCTTCCTTGATGCCCTCCACGGCCTTCTCGTAGCCCCCTTCCAGGCACACGGAAAAGTCGTGATGATCGCGCTGCCCATCCAGGTGTACGGAAAACGTCAGGTACTTGCTCGGCTTGAACAGGTCAATTTTTTGCTTCAGCAGCAACGCATTGGTACACAAGTAGATATATTTCTTGCGTTCCACCAGCCCGGAGACAATTTCGTCAATGCGCGGATGCAGCAGCGGCTCTCCCCCGGGGATGGAAACCATAGGCGCGCCGCATTCCTCTACCGCCCGGAAGCATTCCTCGGGCGTGAGTTCCATCTTAAGCACATGGCCGGGATACTGGATCTTGCCGCAGCCGGCGCAGGCCAGGTTGCAGCGGAACAGCGGTTCCAGCATGAGGACGAGCGGGTAGCGCTTGCGCCCCTTCAGCTTCTGCCCCAGGACGTAAGTTGCTACCGTCCACATCTGCGAAATCGGTACCGCCATTCGTCTCCTTTTTGTAGCGTCGGCATCTCGCCGGCTTTAGTCAACGCTGACACTCTGTTAATCAGCGGCTTACCCCCTCGGCAACGCCACTCCCAATCCCACTTCCTGCGTCCCCGCCAGCACCTTGGAATAGGTGGTCAGCGCCAGCAGCGGGAAGTACTGCCGGTACAGGTGATACATCAGGTAGAACACCCGCGGGAATCCTGTTCCGGTGTAGTGGGGCTCGTCCCAGGAGCCGTCCTTCTTCTGTGTCCTTAACAGATAAGCGATGCCGCGCGCCACCGAGTCGCTGCGTGTATCCTCGACAGCCAGCAAGCCCAGCACTGCCCAGGCAGTCTGCGAAGGCGTGCTGGGTCCGATGCCTTTGCTGTGCGGGTCATCATAAGAGCCGCAGGTCTCGCCCCAGCCTCCATCCGGGTTCTGAATAGAGCGCAGCCATTCCGCTGCGTGCTGCACCATGGGCTCGTGGTTATCCACCTCGATAGCTTCCAGGCCACGCAGAACCTGCATGGTGCCGTAAATGTAGTTCACGCCCCAACGCCCGAACCAGGAGCCGTCGGCTTCCTGCTCGTTTTTGATGAACTCGATCGCCTGCTTCACCGGCTTGTCATCTTTCGTATAGCCGTAAGTAGCCAGCATTTCCAGCACCCGCCCGGTGATGTCCACCGTGGGCGGATCGAGCATGGCGTTGTGGTCGGCAAAGGGAATGTGCTGGAACACCATGCGGTCGTTGTCTTTGTCGAAGGAGGCGAAGCCGCCGTTCTTGCACTGCATGGAGAGCACCCAGGCGATGGCACGCTGCACCGTTTCGTACTGATAGCGGCCGTTGGGGTGCTCCACTTGACTGAGCCCCAGGTTGACCATGGCGGTGTCGTCCACGTCAGGGTAGAACTCGTTGTTGAACTCGAAGTACCAGCCTCCGGGTTGGCCTTTCTTGTTCTTGAAGGCCCAATCGCCCTTATGTGTCACCTGCTTCTGCAGGATCCAATCCGCCGCCTTTACCATGCGGGGCTCGCTGCGCGG
>DATJFA010000286.1:0-6799 GCA_035496015.1 Terriglobales bacterium
TCTCGATTTCGCCGGCCTGGAGCGGTTGTTCGGCGCAGCCGCCACCATCTCCCGCGACCTGGCGCGCCGCATTTCTGATCTAGGTCTGGAAGCTAATGTGGCTGTGGCTGCCAATCCCGACGCCGCCATGCACGCCGCCCGCGGGTTTCCCGGCGTGACCGTGATTCCTGCCGGCAAGGAGAAAGAACGCCTGGGCGATTTACCGGTGGACGTGCTGCTGGCAGGGTTCAGGAGTCAGGAGTCAGGAGTCGGGAGTCAGCAGATTTCGCCAGGAAACAAGGCCGAGAGTCAGCATAAACACCCCCAGGAAATTCTGGAAACGCTGGACCGCTGGGGTGTGCGCAATTGCCGCACTTTGGCGGCTTTGCCGGAGGTTGCGCTGAGCGAGCGCCTGGGGCAGGAAGGCCTGCGGCTGCAACGAATGGCTCGTGGCGCGACAGAACGCTCGCTGGTGGTGAGCGAGCCGCCCCTGCGTTTTGAGGAGGCGATCGAGCTGGAGTATCCGGTGGCGCTGCTGGAGCCGCTGGCCTTTGTTCTTAACCGGTTGCTGGAGCAGCTTTGTACCCGGCTTTCCGCCCGCGCTCTGGCCACCAATGAGCTGCTTCTGCGGATGGAACTGGAAAATCCGCCACAGAGGCACGTAGACACGGAGGGGATTGACAATTTAAAGATTGACGATTGCCGATTGAAAAACCAACAACCAACCTCTTCGCCGCGGATGAACGCGGATGAAGGCGGATCAGAAGTAATTCATAAATCATTCTCCATTCGTCATTCATCCCCTCGTCAATCGGAAACCGTCAATCATCCATTCTCCGCGCCTCCGTGCCTCCGTGGAGAAAGGATCTATGCGCGGGCATTGCATCTGCCCTTGCCCATGCTGAACCCCAAGACTTTTCTCAAACTGCTGCAGCTGGAATTGCAGGCACATCCGCCGGGCGCGCCGGTCACCAAAGTGTGGCTGGCGGCAGAGCCGGTGCGTCCGCGCGCCACGCAGACCGGCTTGTTTCTGCCGCTTTCGCCAGAACCGGAAAGGCTTGAGCTCACGCTGGCGCGCATTGCGGCCGTGGTGGGCAAAGACCGCGCCGGCTCACCGGAGGTTCTGGACACGCATCGCCCAGAAAATTTTTGTGTGCGGCATTTTGCGCCTGCCGCACCGCGCCAGGAAATGGAACTGCGAGAAAAGCTGGGGCCGCTCACCGCACTGCGCCTGTTTCGACCGCCATTGCGCGCCTCGGTGCTGATGCATGCCGGCGCTCCTGTGCGCATCACCGCCGCCATTCAGCCGGATGTGCGCGGCGAAATTGTGTGGTCGGCGGGGCCCTGGCGCGCTTCCGGCGAGTGGTGGAAGGAGGAGGCGTGGGCACGCGAGGAGTGGGACATCATTCTGCAAAATGAAACAGGCGCCGCGCTCTACCGGCTTTATCGCGAGCCAGCCAGCGGGCAATGGTTTGTGGAGGGAAGTTACGATTGAATTCAATGATTGGAATGAATCAATTATTAATTGCTTGAGCCATTGTCACGATGTACGTCGAACTTCATTCTCGCTCTGCATTCAGCTTCCTCGAGGGCTCTTCCCTGCCCGAGGAACTGGCGGGAGTGTGCGCCCAACTGGGAATGCCGGCCATGGCGCTGCTGGACCGCGACGGCGTTTATGGCGCGCCGCGGTTTCATCTGTCGGCGAAAAAGCTGGGGGTACGGGCGCACATCGGCGCGGAAATTACATTCTCGCCACAGAGACACAGAGACACAGAGACAATTGACGATTTAGGGATTGACGATTGTCGATTGAAAGATCAAAAACCAATTTCATCGCCGCGGATGAACACGGATCAGCGCGGAGCAAATCGTCAATCGAAAATCGTCAATCGTCAATCCACTCCTGACCACTGTGTTCGCCTTCCTCTGCTGGCCGCGTCCCGCACCGGCTACCAGAACCTATGCCGCCTGATTACGCGCATGAAGATGCGCGGGCCAAAAGACGCGCCGCCGGAACAGATTGTCGCCAGCGCGGATGACCTGGCTGAATTCAGCCCGGGGCTGGTGTGCCTGACCGGCGACGAGCAGGGCCCTCTGGCTGCGGCCCTGGCCAGCGGTGGTATGGAACAGGCCCGGGACACAGTGGAACAACTCATCCATATTTTTGGGCACGAAAACGTTTATGTGGAACTGCAGCGCCATTTTCAGCGCGATGAAGAAGCGCGCAACCAGGCGACGGTGGAGATTGCGCGCGCGCTGGGCTTGCCGCTGCTGGCCACCAATGGCGCTTCCTACGCGGCGCCTACCCGGGGCGTAGGCGATGGCAGCCACGCCGTAAGCGAGCGTGAGGTGCTCGACGTTTTCACTTGCCTGCGCAACCACCGCACGCTGGATAGCGCCGGACGCCTGCTGGCGCGCAATGGCGAGCGCCATCTGAAGCCGGCGCAGGAGATGGCACGTATTTTTGCCGACCTGCCGCAGGTGATCGCCGCCAGCGAAGAGCTATCGTCGCGGCTGGAATTCACGCTCAACGATTTAGGCTACGAGTTTCCCCGTTATCCGGTGCCGGAAGGCGAAAGCATGATGTCGTTTTTGCGGCAACGCACCGAGGAAGGCTTCCGCGAACACTATGGCCGGACCGCGCGCGATTTGCGCCAGCGCGCCAAGCGCCAGATCGAGCGCGAACTGGGGTTGATCGAAAAGCTCGACCTGGCCGGTTACTTCCTCATCGTGTGGGACATCGTGCGCTTCTGTCGCGAGCAGCGCATCCTGGCGCAGGGACGAGGTTCGGCCGCCAACAGCGCCGTCTGCTACTCGCTCGGCATCACCGCGGTGGATCCTGTGGGCATGGACCTGCTGTTCGAGCGCTTTCTTTCGGAAGAGCGCGGCGAGTGGCCCGACATTGATCTCGACCTGCCTTCGGGCGACCAGCGCGAGCGCGCCATTCAGTATGTGTACGAACGCTATGGGCAGCGTGGCGCCGCCATGACCGCCAATGTCATTACCTACCGGGGGCGGCTGGCGGCGCGGGAAATGGGCAAGGTGCTCGGTTTCGATACTGAAACACTTGACCGCCTCTCCGGGCTGGTCGGCTCCTGGGAGTACAAAGACCCGAACGACACGCTGGAGCGCCAGTTCGCGCAGGCGGGCTTCGACCTGCGCCATCCCCGCATGCGCAAATATTTCGAGCTTTGCCTGGGGGTGCAGGATTTGCCCCGCCACCTGGGCCAGCACTCTGGTGGCATGGTCATCTGCCAGGGCCAGCTCGATTCGGTGGTGCCGCTGGAGCCGGCGTCCATGCCCGGGCGCGTGGTGGTGCAGTGGGACAAGGAAGATTGCGCCGACATGGGGATCATCAAAGTGGACCTGCTGGGCCTGGGCATGATGGCGGTGCTGGAAGATTGTCTGCACCTGATTCCCGAACATTACGGCGAAAAGGTGGACCTGGCGCATCTGCCTGCCGGCGATCCCGAGGTTTACTCCGCGCTGCAAAAGGCGGACACCATCGGCATGTTCCAGATCGAGAGCCGGGCGCAGATGTCGTGCCTGCCGCGGCTGCGGCCCGCAAATTTTTACGACATCGTGGTGCAGGTGGCGATCATCCGCCCTGGTCCCATCGTGGGCGAGATGGTGAACCCCTATATCAAGCGGCGGCAGGGGCGCGAAGCGGTGCACTACCCGCATGCTTCGCTGGAGCCGGTGCTGGCGCGAACGCTGGGTGTGCCGTTGTTCCAGGAGCAACTGCTGCGCATGGCCATGATCGCGGCCGGCTTTACCGGCGGGGAGGCGGAAGAACTGCGGCGCGCCTTCGGCTTCAAGCGCTCGGAAGCGCGCATGCGCGATATTGAAGTGAAGCTGCGCGCCGGCATGCAGCGCAACGGCATTACCCCGCAAGCGCAGGAAGAAATTATCCACTCCATTACTTCATTCGCCCTCTATGGTTTTCCTGAATCGCACGCCGCCAGCTTCGCCCTGCTGGCTTATGCCAGCGCTTATTTGAAAACGCATTATCTGGCCGCGTTCACGGCCGCTCTGCTCAATAACCAGCCCATGGGCTTCTATTCGCCGGCCACCATCGTGAAGGACGCGCAGCGGCATGGCCTGAAGATCCGGCCGATTGACGTGATGAAATCGGAGTGGCTGTGCACGGTGGAGCAGGGGTCAGTTGCCAGTTGTCAGTTGCCAGTTGGGCCGGCCACAGACGGTCGACAGTCGACGGCAATGCGCTCCTCATCTGTCATCCCGAGCGAGGCCGAGCCGAGCTTGCGAGGTGAGGGCGAGTCGAGGGACCTTGCGTCTGAGTTTTCGCCGCGGATTGATGCGGAGCAACGCGGATTTTTAATTTCTGATCATTCATTCGAAGCCGCTGACCACTCACTGACAACTGGCAACTGCCAACTGGCAACTGCTGTCCGCCTCGGCCTGCGCTACGTCAAAGGGCTGCGCGAGGAAGCGGCTCGCGCCATCGTGCGCGAACGGGCGCAGCGGCCGTTCCTTTCAGTTGACGACCTGGCGCGGCGGGTCCCGGAACTGCGTAAAAACGAACTGATCACGCTGGCGCAAATTGGAGCATTAAATTCAGTTCTCAGTTCTCAGTTCTCGGTGGTCAGAAAACCAGTTGCCAGTTGTCAGTGGTCAGTGGCCAGTGTGAAAGCGCACGGCTTCAGCCGTGCAAATCAGAGCGCAGAATATTTGCGTGCTTCAGCCCCTGGAGGTGCCGTCCCTACGGGACTCGGATTTGAGCGATCGCTTTCCCAGGACTTCCGTCCTGGGCTCTCCTATTCCGTCGCTGAAGCGACTGGCGCCGATGAGGTCTCTACTTCTGTAGAGACACTATCTACAGAGAAGCCTGAGACTGGAGACTCGAAACTTGAAACGCGAAACCCGAAACTGGCAACTGGGAACTGGCAACTGCCAACTGGTCCACTCCATCGCCGCGACGCTCTGTGGCAGGTGGAACGCGCGGCGCGCGCTGCCGGGCCGCTGCTGGAAGGGATAGTCGAGTGCGACGCCACCTCGCCCCTGGCACGCATGAACGACGAAGAGCGGCTGGTAGCGGACTTCCGCGGCACCGGCCTGACGGTGGGCCGTCATCCCATGGCCTATCGCCGCGCCCAACTGCGCGGCGTGAAGCGCGCCTGCGACCTGCAGAACATTAAAAACGGACGCCGCGTGCGCATTGCCGGCAGCGTCATCGCACGCCAGCGTCCCGGCACCGCTCACGGGTTCGTTTTCCTCAGCCTGGAGGATGAAACCGGCATCGCCAATGCCATCATTACTCCCGACCTGTTCGAGCACAATCGCCTGGCGCTTATTCGCGAACAGTTTCTGCTCATCGAAGGAACGCTGCAGAATCTGGACAACGTGATTTCCGTCAAAGCTGACCGTATATTGCCACTGCAAGTCAGCGCCGCCGCCATGGCCTCTCACGATTTTCACTGACTCGCCAGGGCCGAAAGACTCACACCAAGACAGTAATCACCGCAGCGATTTTTTTCCTGCCTTCCTATGTTCCTCGCCGGAATTCCGGTTATAGTAGTTCTAATCATCCGGCCTTACAGTCTTGCAGTTGCAGCAGCAACTTTGGAAGCTGTGGATGGCCATAAACTTTGCATTAGGAGTCAGTACCCATGGCCAAAGCAAAAACGCCCCGTACCAATTCGTCGGTTACCCCTATCAACCGTAAGCCTTCTGAGGTGAAGGAATTACGTAAATCCTCCACCGGCAACGGTAACCTGGAGGAGGAAATTCGCCGTCGCGCCTACGAGCTTTTTCAGGAGCGTGGTGGCGAACACGGGCGTCATCATGAAGACTGGTTGCGGGCTGAGGCTGAGATACGTGCTCGCTTTGCCAACCGTACGGCCTGAGCCGGCATCGCAAGCAGGATGGCGTGCTCAGGAAGGATTCGAGGACGCCGCAAGCCGGAAACATGGAACGCGAAGTACTGCTGATTGACGACAATCCTTCGCAACTGACCATTCGCGAGCTAGTGCTGCGCGAGGCCGGTTTTCCTGTCTCTATCGCTACCAACGTAGAAGGGGCGCTGGCCTTGCTGCGTTCGCCGGCCCTGGCCAGCCGCCTGGGCGTGATTGTCACCGACCACGTGATGCCGGGCGCCAGCGGCGCCGATTTTGTGCGCGAATTGCGCCGCATCAACCCCCATGTTCCAGTGATCGTGGTGACCGGCATGGCGGAGGCGGAACAGGAATACGATTCGCTCAACGTCGCCTTTCTGCAAAAGCCCTGCCCGCCTCCCGAGTTGATCCAGGCGGTACGCGACGCTCTGCGGCGATGCCCACCCCAGGCGGGGTAACCGCCGGAACCTGTCCGGTGGGCGCGACCGCTATCTCCGCTGGGGTGAGTTGCAAGTACCCACCATTGGCACGTTTGTACACAGTTGCCTGGCTCCCACGTTTTTGAAAGAATAAACGTCCGAGCCCTTCCACCATGCCGCAATTAGGAAGTTTTGCCGTTCTGTTCGCCCTGGCGCTCAGTGTCTATGCAATGTTTGCGGGCGCGCTGGCGCTGCTGCGGCCGGGCGCTGCCGGCGAGCGTCTGGGTGAAACCGCGCGCCGCGCCGGCATCGCCATCTTCTTCGCGGTGGCGCTGGCCGCGCTCTGCCTGGTGACCGCCGCCTTTCAGAACGACTTCAGCCTGGCTTACATTTTTCATCACAGCAATCGCGACCTGCCAATCCCCTATAAGTTTGCCGCCCTGTGGTCGGGCCAGGAGGGCTCGCTGCTGTTCTGGTCACTGCTGCTTGCCGCTTACGGGTTGGTGCTGCGGCTGCGGCACAATGTTGACCGCAGGCTTTTCGCGT
>DATJFA010000287.1:0-3865 GCA_035496015.1 Terriglobales bacterium
AGGCACAGTTTCGAGCCCGGAGGCCGGCTTGGGCACAACCGCGGCGTTCACGACGGTCCTCCCACACTCTCGATCGGCAGGTGAAGCGAGCACACACAGCGCTTGCAGGTCGGGTGCTCAGCAATGGAAAGGGATTGCCGGAACGACAGCGCTGCTTCGCTGTTGAGAATGTCCTGCAGTGTACCGGCGGAAATATTACCGACTGCCTGGTGAAAGAAGCATGGCCGGACCGTACCGTCGGCTTCAATTACGGCAGAAACCCAGGGCGCGTTGCAGACCGGCGCAACCGCTTCCGCCTGCCCCAGTTGCGCACGAAAATGCAGAACAATGCGCTTCAGCTTCTGCGGGCTCTCAACGATGAATCCTTTGGCAATCTCCGCAGCGTGCTTTTGCAGCATGCGCTCGATCTCCTGCTCGAGTTCATCCACTTCGGAGGTGGACAGCGCGACGGTTGCGGCATGCTCCGCGCTCCAGCCCGCCGGCCGGTTGAAGGCGGCCGAAGTAACGTCCGCGGCGAGAAAGGAAATGGAATCGAGTTGCAGTGCTTTGGCCGTGTTGACGGTCGCACAGAGATGAAGGTGATTGCTCCTTTGCACTGTGCAGCGGGCGCTGATCGGCATTTGTGGCTGCAACCGGCGCACGGCGGCAATTCCCTGGGCCAGGCGCTCAAACGCGCGTGGACGCTGGCGTATGTATTCATGCACGGCCGGCGGACCATCGAGAGAGACGATCAGGTCGTCCACCATTGAGGCTACCAATTCGGCTTGGGGACGCAGCAGCAGTCCGGCAGTAAGCAGAGTTATGCGCACGCCTTCGCGCCGCAGCAAGCGGCAGAGGGCTGCCAGATCCGAGTGCAGCTGCGGTTCGCCGCCCGACAACACCACCCAGCGTACCTGCAGATCGCGCAGCGACTGCAGCTGACGTTCCAAGTCGGCAGGGGTGATCTCCCGCACCTGGCGAATGCGCCAGATGTCGCACATCACGCAACGGCAGTTGCAGCGGTTGTGCGGAAACAACACGAGCACGGGCAAGCTGCGGATGCGGTGGGCATCGGTACCGGCGGCGGAAGAGGATAGTTGAACCAGGGAAGAACTCACAGCCGCACCTGCTTTCCCGCCAAATGCAGACTGCGGCCAACGTGGGGAGTGGCTTGCGAGCCCAGCCACTGCAGCGGAGCCCGAATGTAGCGTTCGCTCCGGTCCACGTGAATTGTGTTGAACGCGTTGGTCAACTCGAGTTGTCCGCGGCCGGCCATCGCTTGCGAAACCAGCCGCACCTCGCCCCCGAGGATCACCATCTCCACGCGGGCAAAGGATGAGTGCACCAGCGCCTCGGCAGGCGTGGCGCGGCGATCCATGTCGGCAAGCGCGAACAGGTCGGCAACGCCGCCGCTGGAAATTCGTCCCTCGCCGTTGTGCAGGCCCAGCGCTTCGGCCGGGCGGGAAGTCACCATCTGGTAGATCACCTCTGGCCGGACCGCCAGCCTTGTGCGTATAAATGCGAGCTCATCCAGCAAGTCGCCGGCGCTGGTGAGAGGAGAGTCGCTGCCTAGAACTACCCGTGCATTGGCTTCGGCAACTGCCACGTCCATCGTTCGGCCAAGGGTGAACAGGTTTGAAGAGGGACACCACACCACCGAAGCGCCACGCTCCTGCACCAGGCGCCAGCCGCCCGCGTCCAAGCCAACCGCGTGAATCAGTACTGTCCGCCGGCTCAGACAGCCCAACCGGTCGAGCTTGAAAATTTCGTTGCGGCTGCGGGTGTCCACGCCTTCGCCCAGATGAATAAAGAACGGAGCATCCGGGGGAGTGGCGCGAAACGCGCCCGCCACATCCTGGCCCATGGTGAGGGAATGTGCCCAGCCGTAGGGCTTCAACACCCGCACCGGAAACGCCGGGTTGTCGAACTCCGCCTCGTACGGATTGTGCTGGCAGACGGTGGTCACGCCGCAGAGAAGGTTCTTGATGCCGCCCCACCACAACCGCACTCCCTTGGGCACCTGGCGGTGGTTCCACACCGGCGGTTCCTCGGGCTTGTAAATATCGTGCGCCCATTTCTCAAAATTCTTATACGGACCATTGCCCAAGCGCGGAAACAGGCTGAACTCGAGATGATCGTGGCTGTTGATGAGGCCGGGATAGAGAAGATAGCCGTCAAGGTTCAGTTCCGTTCCTTCAGGCGATTTGCGGGAACTGGGCCGCTGGTTCACGCTCGCGATGCGGCCACCTACAATCTCCACGTCGGCGCTCACGGCCTCACTGGGGCCAAGCACCACGCGCGCGCCCGTGAGGCGGAGTGTGTGCCTGCCGCTGTGCTCGTTGCGCTCCGGATTGACACCGCGAACACGCGGCGATTCCGAATCGCAGCGGAAATGACAAATCAGGGCGGCGGGGGACTTGCTCACCTGCTCAAACAGAGCAGCTTTCCCCCGCTGCAGGAATATGCTTCGTTCGGCTTCCTCGAAGCGGGGCTCCGCGCAATGCCGCAACTGAAAACCGGAGCGGGCCAGGAGACTGCAGAGTTTCGCCACGGAATGGGGAAAGGTCTGAATCTGGCAGACCTCATGTTCATGCGTGAAGGAGCGCCGCCATCCCCGCGCGGACGCGTCCGGATGGAATTCAGAAATAAACAGGTCGGCTCCTGGGCGCGCCACGCGGGCGACTTGGCGCACAAAATTTTCCAGATTGGCTACATAGCCCAGGACGAAACAGCAGATGAGCAGGTCGGCAGAACAGGCGCGCAGAGGAAGGTCCGCACAGTCGGCCTGTGCCAGCCGTTCGCTGAGGTCAGGTTTGGAGGCAGCCCGAGCCAGCATCTCCGCGGACTGATCCAGACCGATAGCGCTGCGCGCTCCCGCCGCCAGCACACGGAGGAGCCACCGTCCCGTACCGCAACCCAAATCCACAACATCTCTGCCCGCTACGGCCGGCAGCAGCAGCGGTCCCAGAACCCGCTCTTCCAGGGCGAGCAGAGGATTGGCTTCTCCGTCGTAAGTCGGCGCCCACAGGCGATACGCTTCGCGAGCAACCAACAGGCGCGGATTTCCCGAGCAGCTCAGAAGGCCTTGCATTTAGACGCTCTCGAACTTGGGCTTGCGCAACTCCACGACGCGCTGTGCCCAGCGCAGTTCCAGTGGAGCGGCATAAATGCCAGCAAGGTAGCGCCAGGAACTCAGCGCCTGCAGGGCGCGGCGACCCCACGCCGGCATGCGGATGTCCTGCACTGTGGGCCAGCGGGCGGCGACCACCACCTCGAAGTTGTCAATGCGGCGGCGAATATGCGGTTTCAGCCAGGGCGTTTTCGGATCAATGCGCAGCGTGAAATTTAGCCAGCGTTCTGTGGCCCATTCCTCCGGCGTGGCCGGAAATTCAATTTGCCCGTCCACTTCGCCATACATCTGTTTTTCGCGTTGCGGCACCGGCGTGTAGTGGTAAATGATGATTTCGGAAAGCGGATTCAGGCGCTTGATCTTGCGCACAAACTCCAGGCACTCGCGCGTGTCGCGCTCGGGATCGTGCGGATTGCCGATGACAAACGAGAACTCAGGGATGATATCGAAGTGACGAATGCGCTCGGCCAGCGCCAGCGTCTGGCCGGTGGTGATGCCTTTCTTCATCTCCTTGAGCACCCAGTCGGAGCCGGATTCAGCGCCGAAAAAGATCATGGCGCAGCCGGCGCGCCGGATGGCGTCCAGCGTGGAATCAGAATAGCGGCCCACGATGTCCACGCGGCCCTCGCACCACCAGCGCATGCCCAGAGGCGCCATGCGCTCCATCAGTTCGCGGGTGTGATCCTCACGGAGAAAGAAGTTCATGTCATAAAACTGAATGGAGTCCGCGCCATATTCCTTGGCCAGGTGGCGCAG
>DATJFA010000288.1:0-9460 GCA_035496015.1 Terriglobales bacterium
ATAGTGAGGCTGACCTGGTCTATCCAGGCATTCCAGGGGCTGCCATAACGGTCGCTATCCTGCTGGAATTGAATACCGGAATCGTCGGTTGAGCCGGAACCCACGGCGTCCATCCAGCTGTCAACCTTAGATTGGCTGCCATCAACGGACAGAGCCACAAAGTGCACTTTCTTCGTGTTCTGGTCGCGCTCGCCGTACCAGGTTATGGTGTGCCACTGGTTGGGAGGGAACTTTTCGCACTTAAGAGAGGTGTTCTGCCATTTGTTGTCGGGGCCATTCCAAATGCCCCAGTATCCGCCGGCATAATCGCACTGCGTGCCAAACAGGTATTTGAAACCGCCGCTGAAAAAGTAGGAGTCGAACTCCACCGCCTGCACTACGTAGGCGCCATCAGCGCCCCGGGTTTTGGGCGCGTTCCACAAGAAGTGGACGGTGTAGAGGATATGGTTGGCCCAGTTCTGGGGCCCAAAGTGGTAGGCGAAGACGTTGTCCGCCCACGGTACCCATCCTCCGATATAGGTTTCCATGCTGTTGCCATCCAGGGAGGGGCTGGTGACGCCCTGCTTAAACCAATAATTACCCTTGGGGCCGGTGCCGCTGGGATTCCCGGCGCAGGCTCCGCAATCGGACCAGCCATGCTTCTCTTCCACTTTGTTCCAAGTTTGTGCCGAGGAGGATGGCATCGGAATAAGGCTGCCGGAGGTGCTGCTGGCAGTAGAAGCCGTGATATCGGCTGTAGCCGTGGCCGTAGCATAGGACCCGGTACTGTCCCAGACACGAGCAAGCACTTGATGTTTGCCCGTGGTCATCTGCACGGGCTCGGTGAAGGTGGCGGCAGAGGTGTTCTGCTTATCTACGAGGTTGCCATCCACATAAAGCGCCCAGCCCGTGAGCGGCTTGGGGCCCTGTGCCACTGCCGTAACCGTGGCCGGCGAGGATGAGCTGATGGGCTGCAGAAGAACAGAGAGCACGGGTGCATATCCAGCTGCGGCGGAACTGGAGATGGTCGCCGAAACGGATGAGCTGCCCGAATCCCCGCTGCTGTTGGTAGCAGTGGCGGTGATCTGATGCTGACCCGCGCTTATGGGAATGGATTGGGCGATGGAGGGCTGTGAGCCGGTTTGCTGCCAGACTACGTTCGAATCCACCGCAACCTGCCACTTCGCTATGGGGTAAGGTGAGGTAGCGCTGGCATTTACCTGTACCGGGGACACGGGCTGGACCGGTTGCAGGGTCACCGAGATATTGGAGGGTGAGTTGTTCTGCCTCAATGAGCTGGAACTCATGCCGGCTGACCCGCAGCCGAGGGCAAGACCCAGCAAGAACAGTAGTAAGCAGGTAAGGGCAGAACGCACGCGTCGCCTCCTCGAGATAAAAATAGGCTGAACCCGCCATTAAGTACTTTGGCAGGTATCAATTAACAGGAGCTACTAAGGTCGAAGTAGAAGTTATTGTGGGCCAGGAGCGGCGATTAGCGAATCGGAGTGATACCTGATTGCTTTTACGGTAAACACCTAATCAGAACTAAGGCTGGAAGTTCCGCAATGAAGTGAAGCTTTAGGGGGCGGCTGACACTCCTGCCGCGGCATGGAAAGTGAGCAAGGCTCACAGGATTACTGCAGGCAAGCCTATGATTTACTTGCGGTTGGCGACCCTTGCTGCAGGCATAGGCCAAATCTGGCCTTCTTCGGCTTCCTGGCAGATCTGCTGGTACAGGGGCTGCCAGATCTTTTCCACCGAAAGGCCATAGAAGCGAGCCAGCTTGAAGGCGGTAGCCAGCGTTGCCTCACGTTCCTGCTCATTTTCAATGGCATGCAGCGTGGAGATGGAAAGGCCTGTGCCTTCCGACACTTGCTGCAGCGTCAATCCGCGTTCTGAGCGGAGCGTCCGCAAATAGTTCTGAACCTTACGCGGTATGCGACGGAAAGCAGTAGGTGCTGCAAAACCACCCAGGGCCGACGTGTTTGGGGGAATGGTTGACATGGCACTCTCGCGAGGAGCAATGTGCAATTCGCCGACCGTAGTGCCGTATTCGTAGTATCAGCAACTTACGGGGAAGTGGCAGCCGACTGCTATGGTTTTGCAAATTCTAACGCGACTGGGAATATGAGAAATTGAAGCCGTGTTTTTCCCGTTTTGGCATTGGGATGCAGTTTGCTCGTCATCATAAGATGAACGCTCGTCCCGGGGTACATCTGGTTTTGGAGCCAGCAAATGCTATTTTCGCGCCTGGCGGTGGTGAGTTCCAGCCTGCTGCTGCTGCTGGCGGTGCACGCGGTGTCGCAACGGCCCTGCAAGCTGTATGTCCCACCGAAGGAGCGCGTGGATCAGGGATGCATTCATCAAGGAAATGACCGGAGGCTGGCGGCGCCAGTGGTGTGCTGGCTGCAGCGCCAACTGTCGTGGAAGTCGGAGCGCGAGCCGCGATTGTCTTCCTGGGGCGAGCAGCAGAGGCGATTCGTGGCGCTGGCGTGGCCGCCATATGTGGTATACGACTCGCCCGATGGCTACGGTCATTGGCGAATGTTTCGCGCCGGCTTTCGCTACGACCGAAAATGGCGAGGCTACATTTTTCCTACGGCGGCTTGCAAATGCCTGAGCAAGCCGGTGATTTACTGAAGCCAGCCGGCAGTGCGACGAAAATCACGCAAACAGGTGCGCCGGGTCACGGAAGCAGTGTCGCCCGCGGTGTTATCTGAATTCAGAAAAAGGGGGGCGTATGCGCTTACCGTTCCGACCTGAAGAACTGAAGTCTCCCAGGAAAGCGGCTTCTCGACTGGGCGAGCAGAACGCGATTCAGCTGTACTTGACCGAAGTGGAGCCGGCCTTCCGAAACGATCCCGAGCCCTTTCCCAAAGACTGGGCGTGGAGGAAGTTCGTGCTCTACATCCGGGACAGCGGACTCTGCGAAGAGTGCCACAAGCCAGCCCGCTTTGATGAGGTAAATGCGCATCACAAGGACCCCGCCAAAGGCCACCGTCTGGATAACCTGGAACTGCTGCATGAGTGGCCCTGCCATCGCAAAGTGAGGCATCCGGTGGAGAAGAAGGCGGCGTAACGTCAACCACAAGCACACGAAGGTATAGCAAAGGCTTCGCCATAGCTCTTTGACTGGCGTTCCTTCGTGACCTTTGTGGTGATTGACTCTTACCGCTTGGGCATTTCGATAATTTTGGCTATAGCCATGGGGGTGCGACGGGGGTTGAGCCGATTGAGGACGGAGGCGGCCACCGAGCGGATTGAGGTAACAGGCCGCTTGCGGAAGGCTTCCGCTCCGCTAGTACGCACCCAGTCGTCCCAGAAGGCAATGCGCTGGGTGGGAGCTTCCTTGCGGATGCGCTGCACAAATCCCGTGCCCGAGTTGGCGTCCTTAGGCAAGCGGATGAGCACCAGATCGTAGAAATTGGGCAGCCAGAGCCAGCGGGCTTCCATGGTGTCGCGCGCCCAGAAGACGTCATAACCTTTATGCATCAGCTGCTCGGCCACCATGCTGCCGCGGCTGGGATCATTTACCAGCAGCACTCGGGGCCGTACGGGTTGGGGCGTGGGCAGGCTGGTGTCCACCGATATTTCTCCTGCGGGCATTTTGGCTTGAGAAATTGAGCCCAGGGGTGCCAAAGCCCTTGAACCGGGGTTGAAGAAAGTCTGCTACCACGGCTGAGGATTGTCAAATCCGTCGGTGATATATCGTTTTGTTGACGCAGTAAACGGAAGCGGGCGCGTGAATCACCGCCTGGGGTGATAAGTGTCACGGCAGCCGACGACCAGGCCTTCTAATGTGTGGGTATCGGAAGGCAGCATCACCGCGTTTTTTCGCAAGGAGGTCCCATGAGCACGGCCTCTGTGATCCAAATGCCGCAATCCAGCGAAAGCATAGATATTGCAGTCCGCTACGAAAGGGCTTACCGCGCGGCGGAAGGCAGCATTTCCTTCGGCGAATTCGTGAAGGCCGCGGGGGTGCTGGCGGCGGCTTTGATGCTGGTGGCCACCATCGGCTTTACCGAGCGTGCCCCGGAAGAGCTTCTCCTGGGAGTGTTCCTGGCGGCCGCTGCCGGGCTGGCTTTGTATTCGCTGGGAGCCATTCTTAGCGTGCAAGGCTACATGCTGCGGGCGACGCTGGAGAGCGGAGCCAGTTCTTCGGCCGCGAACAGCGTTGCTAAGGCCCGGGCCGCTACCCCGGCGCGGAGCGCCTGAGCGACGCCGGGCGGGAGGAATGTGATGAGCTTGTGCATCCTTGTACCTGCGCAGCTCAGAGAGTGGGGCTGGCTTTTCGGATTCGCGCTGGTTTCGCTGGCGCTGGTGGTGCTGGCCGTGCTCGCGGATGCCCTTTATGAAGGCTATCGGGAGCGGATCAGCCGGGGGCGCCGCGCCCGGCCAACGGCAAACGCGCATGGGGAAGAGCAGCGGTTCTCCGGGCAGGCGGATGACGCTGGCGGGCCGCGAAAAAAGGCGGCTTAAGCGTGGGCCAGATGGAACCCCCCGCCAACGAGGGGCAACATGCCATACGTTCTGATTTCAAATCTGTACAGTGCGGTTCGGATCCCCGGCCGAACCGGGGGAGGATGATATGCCGTGTATCAATGTGAAGGAATTTCTCGATAACCAGGGCATTAACTACGAAATCATCCTGCACCGCAGATCGGAGACGGCCCAGGCCACGGCCAGCGCCGCGCACCTTGCGGCAAGCAAGCTGGCCAAGACGGTGATGGTAAAGGTGGACGGCGGCCTGCACATGGCGGTAGTGCCGGCCAGCCAGCGCCTTCACCTGGGATTGCTGAAGGCTGCCACGGGAGCCAGGTCGGTTACCCTGGCCAGCGAGGCGGAGTTTCAGGCCAGCTTTCCCGGCTGCGAGCCTGGGGCCATGCCGCCTTTCGGCAACGTGTATGGTCTGCCGGTGTGGGTGGATGAGGACGTGGCTGCCAGCCCGCAAATCGTGTTCAATGCCGGAACACACACCGAGCTGGTGCGGCTGGCCTACCAGGACTTTGCCCGCGTGGTGGCGCCCAGGGTTGTTTCACTGACTATGCGGCTGGCGCAGGCGGCGTGAGAGGCGAACAATTTTCTTTCCTCGCTTGTGACCCACATCACAGACCGGTGGGGAGAGAAGGCGTACAAAGCTTGCTGACGAGAAAAGCCCGGCCCTCTCAGCAAACCTAATACCCCACATTTGCCGTCTCCCGACGGCGGGGCCGGGTGCAATACCGAAAGCTGGCGGGGTGGTGATCAAAAGGAAAATCAGATTCCGACGTGTGCTGCGCTGCCTTAAGGGACCGGCGGTTGCAATCGTCGTAACAAGAAAGCATAATGGGGCGGTCCGGTGAGCAAAGCCAGGGCGGCGGGCGGGACAAACAATGAGTGCGAAGCCGAAAGTGGCGCCGCGGAAGCAAGTGGATGACTTCAGGGAATTCCGTCCGGTGGCGGTTTCCCCGCGCCAGCCGTCGCGTTCGGCCACTCCCAAGCTGCTTATCCTGAGCTTTCTTACCGTAGTTTTCTTCCTAAGCTGGATATTGTTCCGGCCTTCCATCGGCAGCACGGTAGCGGAAATTAAGAAGGTTATGTCTGAGCTGGGCCGGAATCGAATGGCTGACGCGCCGCGCACCGCTATCCCGGCAGTGGCACGCAGGGTTCCGCAGCATGACCGGGTGCGACGAGGAGAATCATTGCCAGCTGCTGCCCGGCTCCCGGGCCCATTTGAAGTTTACCTTCTGGATGGCGACCGCTTTGTGCGTGTGGACGCGAGCAACCGTTCTGTCCTGCTGAACATGCAGACGGGGGAAACAACCTGGATGGCGTCCGAGGGCGCGGGCGAAAACCGCAGATAGTTAATTTTCAGTCAGCAATAGAAAAGGGATCGTCTTAATGACGATCCCTTTTGCGGTTTACCCGTGGCGATTTCGAGGTTACTGAACGATATCCACGCCCGCGTGAACAATGATGGTGGGCCGGCGAACGATGATGCGATCGTCATCGTCGCGATAGTAGTAGTAACGGCGACCCTCATGCACGTAGGACCAGCAGCCGTACTTTTTGGCTTGCCCCGGAGGCAGGCCGCAGTAACCCCAACCTACCCGGCGGCCACGCGCCCAGCCCGGAGGCCGGCCGTCACGATCGTAAGAGTGATATTCGTAGCGGCCACGGCGCTCCCAGCGCTCGTCATCACGGTCGTGGCGGCGGTGGTCGTCGCGGTCGCCCCGCCGGCCGTGATCGTCGTCGCGGAAATGTCTGCCGTGGTGCTCTCCCTTGTCTTTATCCCAGCCATGATCGGCCAGGGCACAGGGAGCAGCAACTCCCAATGCAAGCAATAGTGCCAGAACTGCCAGCCAACTTCTGCTCATGAATACACCTCGGGCAAAACAGAATGTGCCCAACAGAGCAAGGATAGCGTGGGGAGGGAACCTTGGCACCGTTACGGAAGTGCCGTTCCCAGCTATGCACCGCTAGCCGGCACGGGGGAGCCAGTCCTCCAGGACGTCGTAAACGTTCTGGAGACGGCGGTTTTTCAGCGCGGCGTAAATTGCCGCAGTCGCACCTGCCACGCCCGCCAAGCCGAGCAGCAGGCGATGGGAATCTGCCCACCACTGTACGCTATAGCCGCGAGCGCGCTGGTCGAAGCTGCCGTGGGCGCCGTGGTCGCCAGGCACCGGATCCCATAGATTATTGGGCCGATCGGGGTCTTCGCGGCCATCATACTGTTGCGCGTTGTAGCCGGTGCGCGCCAGATAATGGTCCAGCAGGCTGGGAGCCAGCTTGTTGCCCACAATGGCCTGCACGGTGGAGTGGCCCACGTAGTACTCGCGCAGCGGGTGATGAGCGGCATGGTAAATGGCGCGAGCCGCTACTTCCGGCTGGAAGATGGGTGGCACGGGCTGCGCCTTGCGCGGCAGACGACTCTTGACCCAGCCGAATTGCGGAGTATTCAGCGCCGGCATCTGCACCATGGTGACCCGAACCTTGCTCTTGTCGTGCAGCAATTCAGTGCGCAGAGAAGCATGGAAGCCAAGCACCGCGTGCTTGGCGGCGCAGTAGGCCGCCTGCAGGGGAATGCCGCGGTAGGCCAGAGCCGAGCCCACCTGCACTATTGTGCCGCGATCACGGGGCAACATGCGCTTGAGCGCGGAAAGAGTTCCATATACATAGCCGAGATAGGTCACCTCGGTGACGCGCTTGAATTCTTCGGCCGTCATTTCCTTAACCGGAGAGAAGACCGAGGTCATGGCGTCGTTCACCCAGATGTCAACCGGTCCGAGCTTATCTTCCACCCGTTGCGCAGCCTGTTCCACCTGCTTGTGATCGGCCACATCGGTGGGCAGAACCAGCGCCTTGCCACCTTCGGCCTCGACCTCGCGACGCGCGCCTTCCAGGCCATCGCGACCGCGCGCGATCAGGCCGATCCAGGCGCCGTGTTTGGCGAACTCGCGGACGGTGGCGCGGCCCACGCCCGCGGACGCGCCGGTGATGACAACTACTTCATGTTGGGACATATTTCCTCAGGGGCTGAAGCCCAAGTAAACTTTGGCGACAAATCCCCGGGCTGAAGCCCGGGGCTTCCACACTTGCGCTAGTTGACTAGCTACCTGACTGGCTAGCTAACTTCGTGGTAAAGATCCCGTGAGCATATGGTAGCTGCGCGACGGCCGAGCGCAAGATGCGCTCGGGACAGCCGGCAAGATGCCGGCGCTACCGCCCGCCCCTACACCATCTCCCGCACCTTGTCGGAGACCACGGTGAGCGCGATCTTTTTGCGGTTCGGCTCGCCGCGGGCCAGCGACTCGGCAAAGTGCAGCGCCTGTTCGGCCTTGACCTTGCCGGGCATGGGCGGCTCCAGCGGATCCACGATTGCCTGCAAAATGGCCGGTCCGGGCGCGTTCAGGAACTGGTCAATAACGTCGCCGCACTCCTTGGGGTCATCCACCGTGAAGCCCACGCCGCCGCAGGCATGCGCGAATTCCGCAAAGTTAATGGGGTGAAGTTGCACGCCGTATTCCGGGTTACCCAGGAACACCATCTGCTCCCACTTAATCTGGCCCAAGGTGTCGTTCTTGATGATGACCACCTTGATGGGCAACTTATATTTCACCGCGGTTACGAAGTCGGCCATGAGCATGGAGAAGCCGCCATCGCCCACGAAGGCGACGCACTGGCGGTTGGGATAAGCCACCTGAGCCGCCAAGGTGTAGGGCAGGCCGGGCGCCATGGTAGCCAGGGTGCCGGAGAGGCTATGCATCTGGCCCTTACGGGCGGGCACGTGCCGCGCCCACCAGGTGGCGATGGTGCCGCTGTCGCAGCTGACGATGGCATCGTTACGCAAACGCTTGCCCAATTCCCAGGCTGCCACTTGCGGCTTCATGGGTTTATCCATGCGCGTGGCTTGCTTTTCCATTCGCTCCCACCAGTCTTTCATTCCGGCCTGTGCCATCTTCAGGAAGCCGCGGTCCTCCTTGCGCTGCAAGAGAGGAATTAGGTGCTGCAACACGATTTTGCTGTCGCCCACCAGGCCGACATCCACTGGGTAGCGCAAGGAGATGCGTTTGGGATCAACGTCAATCTGCACGCCCTTGGCCTGACCCGGCTTGGGCATGAACTCGAGATAGGGGAAAGAGGTGCCCACCATGAGCAGCGTGTCGCAGTCCTCCAGTACCTCCTGAGACGGAGCCGTGCCCAACAAACCCACCGGCCCCGTGGTATAGGGGCTGTCGTCAGGCACCACGCACTTGCCCAGCAGGGGCTTGGCGATGGGCGCGGCCAGCAGTTCGGCAATTTGTTCCAGCAGATCGCCGGTACCGAGGGCCCCGCGCCCGGCCAGGATGGCGACCTTCTTGCCCTGGTTCAGGATGTCAGCCGCCCGGTGCAGTTCGCTGTCGGCGGGCAATTCGTAGCTCCGCGTGCGCACTGAGTTGGTGAAATTGGCGAGGTTGCGCTTGGAGCGGTCCGAGCTATGCACTTTCTCTTCCTGAAAATCCACGGGAATCGTGACATGGGCTACGCCGCGGTAGGCCAGCGCCGTGCGGCAGGCCAGGTCCATGATGTTCTGGACATGCGTGGGTCCCATGATGCGTTCGTTGTAGACGCAGACGTCCATGAAGAGCTTGTCGGTCTCCACATCCTGCTGGGTGAAGGTGCCGATCAGGTCGTGATACTGCATGCCGGTAATGGCGAGAACAGGCTGGCCGTCGAGGCGCGCGTCATACAGGCCATTGAGCAGGTGAATGGCGCCCGGGCCGGAGGTGGCCAGGCACACGCCCAGCTTGCCGGTGTACTTGGCATAACCGCAGGCCATAAAGGCGGCGGTTTCTTCATGGCGTACCTGCAGGAAGCGGATCTTGTCCTGGTGCGTGCGCAGGGCTTCCATGATGCCGTTTATGCCGTCACCCGGCAGCCCGAACACTACTTCAACTCCCCAGTCAATCAAGCACTCGACGAGCACATCTGACGCGGTCATGAGAGGAAACTCCTTATTTTT
>DATJFA010000289.1:0-2421 GCA_035496015.1 Terriglobales bacterium
GGCTTCTTGCCCAGCACGCGGCGGGAGCTGTCGCCCCGTCCGATGCCCAGGTCCATGCGCCCGCCGGAAATGAGGTTGAGGGTAGCGTAGAGGCTGGCGGTCACGGTGATGTCGCGCACCGCGGGATTGGTCACGCAGGTGCCCAAGCGCAGCTTGCGGGTGTTGGCCGCCATCAACGCGAGCAGAGGGTAGGGATCCTTCCACAGAATGTGCGAATCGAAAATCCACCCGTACTGGAAACCGAACTGCTCGGCTTGGCGGGTGAGCCCGAGAATGCGGTCCACGGACAGATCAGGTTTCAAAGTGAAGCCGAACTGCATACCACCTCCCCAGGGAGGGCGAGTTTAGCACAGGTGTAGAATGCTTCACGTCTCGAAATCGCGCATTCTTGTGCCTCTCGGGAAGAGGTCTGAATTTTCCATTCGATCCCGCTTTGTGGGAGGTGTCACTTGGCTTCAAAGACGATCGGCACCGGCGAAAAGGTAGGGCTCTCGCGGCAGGAGATTATTCGCAAGCAGAAGGAATACATTTTCCCGGCGGTTTTCAATTACTACTCCGATCCGCTGCCGCTCGACCATGGCTACATGCAGCACGTGTGGGACGTGGAAGGACGCAAGTACCTGGACTTCTTCGGCGGCATCGTGACCGTGAGCGTGGGCCACTGCAACCCGCGGGTGACCGGGCCCATGAAGGAGCAGATTGACAAGCTGCAGCACGTTTCCACCTGTTTTCCCATGGAGCCGATGGTCAACCTGGCGGAGAAGCTGGCGCAGATCACACCGGGGGCGCTGCAGAAGTCATTCTTTACCAATAGCGGCACCGAAGCCAATGAGACCGCAGTGCAGTTGGCACGAATGCACACGGGAAACTTCGAGGTAGTGGCGCTGCGCCACGGCTACAGCGGGCGCTCGGCGCTGGCGCAGAGCCTGACCGGCCAGAACACCTGGCGGCGAGGCGCCATCCAGGTGGGCGTGGTGCACGCCATGAATCCTTATTGCTACCGCTGTCCGCTGGGGCTGAAGTATCCCGATTGCGGCGTAGCCTGCGCGCGGGACATCGAGGACGTAATCCAGACTTCGACTTCAGGGCGCATCGCGGCATTTCTGGCCGAGCCCATCCAGGGCGTGGCCGGGTTTATCACTCCGCCCAAAGAATATTTCAAAATGGCGTTCAGCATTGTGAAACAGTACGGCGGCGACTTCATTGCCGACGAGGTGCAGACTGGCTGGGGGCGCACCGGCCGCAAGTGGTTCGGGATCGAGCACTGGGAAGTTGAGCCGGACATCATGACCGCGGCCAAGGGGCTGGGCAACGGGGTGCCCATCGGACTGACGGTCGCGCGCCCCGAGGTGGCGGATGCCATGCAGGGGCTGACCATCTCTACGTTTGGCGGCAATCCCGTAACCTGCGTGGCAGCGAAGGCAGTGATTGACGTGGTGGAGGAAGATGACCTGCGCACCAACGCGGCGGTAGTGGGCGGCTACTTCCGGCAGAAGCTGGAAGCGTTGCAGGAGAAGCACACGCTGATTGGCGATGTGCGCGGGATGGGACTGATGCAGGCCATGGAACTGGTAGAGGACCGGCAGAGCAAGAAGCCGGCGGCCGCAGCCACTGCCGCGCTGATGGAGGAGACGCGCAAACGCGGGTTGCTGGTGGGAAAGGGTGGGCTGTGGGGCAATGTAATCCGCATGTCGCCGCCGCTCAACATCGGCAAAGCCGATGTGGAGGAAGCAGCGCGCATCCTGGACGAGAGCTTCAGCGCGCTGGAAAAAAGGTAGAGCGATGGGCTTCGACACTCTCATCACCAACGGGACGGTAGTCACCGCGACTGACAGCTACGTGGCCGATGTGGCGGTTTCCGGCGGCAGCGTCGTGGCGGTCGGGAAAAACCTGCCTCGCGACAATACGCGGCAAATCATTGACGCAACCGGCAAGTACGTGATGCCCGGCGGCATTGATGTACACACCCACCTGGACATGCCGTTCGGGGGGACAACCAGCTCCGATGATTTCGAAACTGGAACGAAGGCCGCAGCCTTCGGCGGAACGACTACACTTATAGACTTTGCCATCCAGTACAAGGGGCAAGAATTGCGCCAGGCATTTGATGCCTGGATGAAGAAGGCGGAGGGCAAAGCGGTGTGCGACTACGCCTTCCACTGCATCATTACCGACTTGCCGGACGCGCGGCTGCCGGTAATCAAGGGACTGGTGGTAGAGGGCGTTACCAGCTTCAAGCTGTTCATGGCCTATCCCGGCGTGTTCATGCTGGATGACGCCACCATATTCAAAGCTTTTCAGGCGACCGCCAAACAGGGCGCGATGGTATGCATGCACGCGGAAAACGGCGGCGCCATTGACGTGATTGTGCAACAGGCGCTGGCCGAGGGGAAAACAGCGCCCAAGTATCACGCCCTGACC
>DATJFA010000290.1:0-16265 GCA_035496015.1 Terriglobales bacterium
CTTCCCTCAGAAGAACTGCAAGCTTCTCCGCAGCCGGCGTGAGCTATCGCCTCAGCCGCCACACCAGTTTGGGACTCACGGGCAGCTACGCCCTGCAGAATTACAGCGATTATGGAAATGTGTGGGCCGGGCCGCTGATCAATAACCGCGTTGTCACCGGGAACACATACCTGTCTCGGCAGGTTTCGCGCCGCTATGTCCTCGGGGTGGGGTATCGAGTGCGGAGGCTGACTTTTTCCGGCTACGACATGCCAACCCTCACCCAGTCGCTTCTCTCCTTTCATCAGTTTGACATAACCGCCAACACCAGCTTTGTTGTCTATGCCGGTCCGGAATATGCGCGCACCCGCAGCCAGACGTTCGCCTTTCGGAACGCCTCCGCGTCGTGGTCCCCCGCCGCGGGTGCCATCTACAGCTGGTCGGGAATGCACAACAGCCTGCAAGCCGGCGTCAGCCGCAATGTGAATGATGGCGGTGGTCTGCAGGGGCCGGTATGGCTGAATGCGGGCTGGCTGCGAGTTGGGCGCCAGCTGACCAGGCGCTGGGCTGCCGACCTGGGCGCGGAATTGGCGCAACAAACCGCATTGGCTGCCCCATCCGGCGACCGCCTGCGCATCTTGCGCGGCGGCGCCGGCTTCCGCCGCGAACTGGGCAGGAACGCCTCCCTTCGTTTCTCCTACGAACGGCTCTACCAAACCGGCGGCTCGCCGCTCTACCGGCCGGGAAATCACAACCGGGTGGCGCTCTCCATCGAGCACAGCTTCATGCGGCCTCTGGGAAGATAAGCATGAGAGTCCAGGAATCGGAGGAGCCGTACGGCCTGGCCCAATACCGCGATATCGCCACGCGGCGGCGCTGGTGGATTCTGGGTACGCTGTTTGCCGTGTGGGCGGCAGCCTGGGTTGCGGTGTGGATGTTACCCTACCGCTATCGCTCCGAAACTACCATCATCATTGACGAGCTGCAGGTGCCCGCGGAGTCCGGCTCCGGCTTGCAGGAGCGTCTGCAGACACTCACGCCGCAGATTCTCAGCCGTGCGCGGCTGCAGCGCATCATCCAGGACTTGAAACTCTATGGCGGTGCGGGCCACCCTTCCACGGAAGCGCTGGTCAACCAGATGCGGCGCGACATCAAGGTGCAACCGCTGCCGGTTTCCGGCCGGCCCAATGAACTCGCCGCGTTTACCGTTTCCTATTCCGCCGCCAGCCCGGCTTTGGCCCAGCAGGTAACCACGCGCCTGACCTCCCTGTTCATTGAGGACAACGTGCGCACGCGGGCGCAGCGCTCGCAGCAGGCCACCAGCTTCCTGGAAAACCAGCTGCAGGACGCGCGTGCCTGGCTGCAGAAGCAGGAATCGCGGCTGCAGCAGTTCAAGGCGCAATACCAGGGCCAGTTGCCCGGCGAAGCGCCAGCCAATGTTGCCCTGCGCGATGGGCTGGAGAACCGCCTGCAGAATGCCACCCAGGAACTGCAACGCGCCAATCAGCAGAAGCTTTACCTCACTTCGCTGCTGGCGCAGTATCGCCGGCTGCGTGTGAACGCCGGTTCCGCGTCCAGCGCCCCCGCCGGAACACCCCCCGCGCTGGACGCGGAACTCGCGCGCCTGGGCCAGCAGGTTGCCGAGCTGCGCCTGCGTTATACCGAAGCGCACCCTGACCTGGTCCGCATGCGGGAGCAGATGGCGCGCACGGAAAAGCTCAAAACACAGATGGAGCAGGAATTGGCCGGCGCCCAGCCGGGCACCCTGCAGGAGACGCCTGCCACTTTGCAACTGGAGAGCCAGCTTCGAGCCAATGAACAGGAAATTCGCGACCGTCAGGACCAGGTCGCCGGCGCGCAGTCGGAATTGCGCGCCGTGCAGTCACGCCTGCGCCACACGCCGGCGCGGGAGCAGCAACTGGCCGAGCTCAGCCGCGATTATGACCAGTCGCGAGCTTATTACGAATCGCTGCTGGCCAAGCGCAACCAGTCGCTGCTGGCCGGCAGCCTGGAAAAGCGGCAGCAGGGCGAGCAGTTCCGGATTCTGGATCCACCTACCTTGCCCGCGGCGCCCTATTACCCTGACCGTTTCAAGTTCAGCATGGCAGGACTGCTGCTGGGCGCGGTGGCCGGCGGGCTGGCGGGCTACGTCCGGGAATTGCTGGATGACCACATCCACTCCTCGGCGCAGCTGGAGAGCTTGTGTGCAGCGCCTATCCTGGCTTCCGTTCCCCATGCCGCGGAGCCGGACCCATGGCCGGCCCGCCTGCGGCTGGGCAGCGAAATTGCCGGCGCAACCGCTCTGCTCACCTTCATCACTGCCAGCACACTTCTGGCATTCATCACCCGCTACCGCGACTGATCCAAAAAAGTTAACGAGGGAGATAGCTCGAATGAATCCCATGCCGCAGCCTGCTGCCCAGCGTAATGCCGAGCTTGCGGCCGCTCGGCCGGATTCCCCGGCCCGCACCGCGTGGGACTTCGAATCGCTTTCCTGGCTGGCGCCCAAGATCCCCCTGCGCCAGGTGATTTACATTTTGGGCGCCGGCCAGGATCCCATCCGCGAGCAGTTTCGCCTGTTGGCGACGCGTCTGCAGGATTTACGACAAAGCCGCCCGCTGAAAACTATCCTGGTCACCAGCAGCCTGCCCGAAGAGGGTAAAACCTTCGTGGCGCTCAATTTGGCGGCGGCGCTTTCCCAGCGCGATCGCCACAAGGTGCTGCTGCTGGAGGCCGACTTGCGGCGGCCTTCCTGCTGCTCCAGCCTGGGATTGAGCCCGGTTCCGGGATTGGCCGAATTTTGCGCCACTCACGCCTCCTTGTCCGGCTTTGTTTATCGGGTCAGCGGCCTGGATGTTTGCTTGCTGCCGGCGGGTGAACGCCCTGCGCCGGCCATCGAGTGGCTGCCTTCCCGGCGCATGTCACAAGCCCTGGCCGAGACTGGCAGTGCTTTCGACTGGGTGCTGGTGGACTCCGCTCCCCTGCTGCCGGTGGCCGATTCGGTCGTGCTCTCCCGGCTGTGCGACGGAATAATGCTGGTGGTGCGCCGCAACCGGGCCCTCAAGAGCGCGCTGCTGGAAGCACTGAACCGATTTGAACCCGGCAGGCTGCTCGGCCTGGTGCTCAACGATTTTCCCAGCCGCCATGGCTGCCCGGCCTATTTCCGGAGTTCTTCGGAACCAGCGCGTCAAAGCGATTTTGCGGTTGCGGATGACAGAAAAGCTGCGTGATTGCTGACCTGATTCACACCCTTAGGCGACTGCCCGGATTTCTCATGCGGAAATATACGTCTGCAACTCAGGCTGCGGCTAAGCCGCATTCCAAAACTGTGCCCGCTCGTCTGGCCCCGCAACGGACCAAGGATCTGACGGTGGGCGATGAGGCGGAGTTCACCCGCCACCTCTACCTGGAGCGCCGGCGTGCCGAGCGTTACCAGCGGAGCCTGCTGCTGGTCCTTATGGATGGGACCGGCATCCCCGACCCGCCCGCCCGGGCGGCTGCCTTTCGCGGCCTCATTCAGGGAATGGCCGATCTGCTGCGCGATACCGACGTGCTGGGCTGGTATGGCCGGGACACGGTTCTGGGCATCCTGCTTCCCGACCTGGAGCACGCCGACCAGGCCCTGATTCGTTCCGTCTTCGGCAAATTTTCCGGCCTGATGGAGAGTTCGCTGGGCGCGGCCCTGGCCAGCAGGGTTGAGCTCACGGTTCATGCCTTCCCCGATCCGCTCCGGCTCAGCGGCGAGGCCACCGATTTCACCCTCTATCCGGAGTTGCAGGGCAAAACCAATTTGATGTTGCAGGGGCTAAAGCGGAGCCTCGACGTATGCCTGAGCCTGCCCGCCCTGCTGCTGCTTTCGCCGCTGTTGGCGCTGCTGGCGGTGGCCGTCAAGTGTTCCTCGCGCGGCCCGGTGCTGTTTCGCCAGGCGCGGCTGGGCCAGTACGCCCGGCCGTTTATTTTTCTGAAGTTGCGCACCATGTACGCGGGGAGCGATGCCGCTGTGCACGAAAAGTACGTTGCGGAATTCATCGCCGGCCGCCCCGTGGCCGCCGGCAATGGAGTTTATAAGATCACCCATGATCCCCGCGTTACCCGGATAGGACGCATCCTGCGCCGCACCAGCCTCGACGAACTGCCCCAGCTTTGGAACGTGCTGCGCGGCGATATGTCGCTGGTGGGACCGCGCCCGCCCCTGCGTTACGAGTTCGAACGCTACGCGCCCTGGCATCGCCGGCGCGTCCTGGAGAGCAAGCCAGGCATTACCGGCCTGTGGCAAGTTGAGGGGCGCAGCAGCACCACCTTCGACGGTATGGTGCGCCTGGACTTACGCTACGCCCGCCACTGGTCGCTGTGGCTGGACTTGAAGATCCTGTTCCACACCCCGGGCGCGATGCTTTCCGGCAAAGGCGCCTATTAGCATGGCTGCGCTTCCCGCCATTTCAGCCCCGGGCCCGGAACCCGCTTCCGCCCCTAGCACTCCCGTCCGCATAGGCCTGATTGGCTACGGGTACTGGGGTGTCAACATCCTGCGCAATCTGCGCAGTCTGGCGGGCGCGCGCCTGGATATGCTTTGCGATTCTGCGGCAGAAGCCCTGCAGCGCGCGCGGCGGGTTTGTCCGGAGCTGCGCCTCACCCAGGAGTCTGCCGGCATCCTCTTCTCTCCTGAAATTGACGCGGTCGCGATCATCACTCCGGTGTCGACGCACTTCGAGCTGGCCAAGGCTGCGTTACAGAACGGCAAACACGTTTTCCTGGAAAAGCCCCTTACCTCCAACTCCCATCAGGCGGAGGAATTAATCGAATTGGCCGAACAGCACAATCTGACCCTGATGGTGGACCACACCTTCCTGTTCACCGAGGCGGTAAGAAAAATCCGCCAGCTCATCTACAGCGGCACGTTGGGCGCCCTCTATTACTACGATTCCATGCGCGTCAACCTGGGCATGTTCCAGCACGACGTCAACGTCGTATGGGACCTGGCCCCGCACGATCTCTCCATCATGGAGTACCTGGTGCGCGCCAAGCCGGAGGCGGTGAGCGCTACCGGCCAGCGCCATGTGGGGGAACTGGAAGACGTGGCCTTTATCACCGTGTACTTTCCGGAAAAGATGATCGCCCACATCAACGTGAACTGGCTCTCGCCGGTGAAGGTGCGGAGCACGCTCATTGGCGGCGAGCGCCGCATGCTGGTATGGAACGACCTGGAAGCCGACGAGAAGATCAAGGTTTACGACAGGGGCGTCAACGTCTGCAAGCGGGAAGAGGTTTACGAGCTGCTGCTGAGTTACCGCTGCGGAGACATTTGGATTCCGCACGTTCGGGCAGCCGAGGCGTTGCAAACCGAGCTGGATTACTTCCTGGAGTGCGTGGTCAACAGCAAAAAGCCCATCAACGACGGCAAGGCCGGCCTGCGCATCGTCAAGCTGCTGGAAGCGGCCTCGCGTTCCCTGGCCAAAGGCGGGGAACTGGTGTACCTGTGAAGGAATACTGCTGCATTGCACCCGACGTCAAGCTGGGGCGTGACGTGCGATTGGCCAGCTTCATTAATCTCTATGGCTGCGTAATCGGCGATGAGACCAGAGTGGGCGCTTTCGTTGAAGTGCAAAAAAATGCCCGCATCGGCCGCCGCTGCAAAATTTCCAGTCACAGCTTTATCTGCGAAGGCGTGGCCATCGAAGACAACGTGTTCGTCGGACACAGCGTGGTCTTCATCAACGATACTTATCCTCGCGCCACCACTCCCGGTGGAATGCCGCAAAGCGAGCAGGACTGGAAAGTGGAACCCACGCTGGTGCGGCGCGGCGCCTCCATCGGCTCCGGCGCTACCATTCTGGCTAATCTGACCATCGGGGAGAACGCGCTGGTGGGCGCCGGCAGTGTGGTCACCAGGGACGTTCCCGCCAACAGCATCGTGGCCGGCAACCCGGCCCGGATTCTTCGCTACCTCAGCGAGCCGCGAAAGTGCACCCATGACATCCCCATCTCCCATTCCGTTTCTCGATCTCGTCACCCCACACCGCGAACTGCAAGATGAAATCCTGGCCGTGGTCCGCCAGGCGCTGAGCACCGCCGCCTTCACCAACGGCCCCATGCTGCTGCAGTTCGAAACGGCCTTCGCCGAATTCTGCGGCACCCAGCATTGCATTGGCGTAAGCAGCGGCACGGATGCCCTGCGCTTCGCCCTGCTGGCCGCCGGGATCGGTCCCGGCGACTCTGTGCTCACAACGCCCAACTCCTTCGTTGCTACCGCCGAGGCCATTTCCCAAACCGGCGCCACTCCTGAACTTGTGGATGTGGACCCGCGCACCTGCACCCTGGATGTAACTTTGTTGCGCGCCTACCTGGAAACCTGCTGCGTGGCGGAGCGCCAGGGCAATCTGGTTAGCCAATTCAGCGGCCGGAGGGTGGCCGCTATCGTTCCCGTCCACTTATACGGCCAGCCCGCGGACATGGACCCCATTCTTGAGCTGGCGGAGCGGCATGGCCTGCTGGTGATTGAAGACGCCTGCCAGGCACAGGGAGCGCTCTACTTCTCGCATAACGCCAAGGCCTGGCTTCCCGCCGGCAGCATGGGACGGGCGGCCGCTTTCAGCTTCTACCCCGGAAAGAACCTGGGCGCATGTGGCGAGGCCGGCGCGGTTACCACCAACGACGACGAAATCGCACGGCAGGTCCGTATGCTGCGCGATCACGGCCAGATACGCAAGTACGAGCACGCCATCGAAGGCTACAACGGGCGCATGGATGCCATTCAGGCGGGCATCCTCTTCGCCAAGTTGCGCCGCTTGCCGGAGTGGAACCTTCAGCGCCGCGCCGCCGCCGCCCGCTACCGCGAATTGTTTGCCGGCTGCCCAGGCTTGATGCTGCCTTGCGAGCTGGAATATGCGCGCTCCAACTACCACCTGTTCGTCATTCGCATTCAGGAGCGGGATGCGCTGCTGGAATATCTAGACGAAGCCGGCATCGGCGCCATGGTCCACTATCCCGTACCCATCCATCTCCAGGCCGCCTTCCGCCATTTGGGGTACAAGCCCGGTGATTTTCCTGTTGCGGAACGCCTGGCGGCAGAGGTGCTGTCTCTCCCCATGTATCCCCACCTCGCCCCCGCGCAGCAGGACCGCGTGGCAGGAACCATCCGGGAGTTTCTGGAAGCCAGGGGAACCGTAGCCCACGCCGCCGCCTCGTGAATGGATGAGACCAGACGACTCTCAAGCCTTCCTTGGTGGCGTGGGCGCCCTCGCCCACGAGATTCGTATCAGGGCACGGCTTCAGCCGTGCCGCAACGATGTAATTGAGAATCGGCTTTAGCCGCTGCTTCGCTCGACAGCGGCTGAAGCCGCATGGCCTAACACGACTTTTCGGCACGCCTGAAAGGCGTGCCCTGATACCTGTCAGACGTCATGCCTCCCGGGCTCTCCATCATCATCGTCAACTGGAACTCGGCGGAGTATCTGCATCGCTGCCTGGACAGCATCTTCTGCAATGGCGGAGGCCTGAACTTCGAGGTGCTGGTGGCTGACAACGGCTCCTACGACGGTTGCGGTGAAATGCTGGCCCAGTACTTCCCCCAGGTGCGTTTCCTGCAGTTGCCAAAAAATCTCGGCTTCGCCGCGGCCAATAATCTTGCCTTCGCCTTCTCCACCGGACGCAATCTGCTTTTCCTGAATCCGGATACGGAGGTGATAGGGAGCGCTTTGCATCGCATGCTGCAGGCGCTGGCTGCGGCGCCCGACGCCGGTATCATCGGCCCCAGGCTGGTCGGACCCGATTTCTCCCCGCAATGGAACTGCATGCGCTGCGTTCCAACCACCCTGAACCAACTGCTGGACTCGTCCTTCAGCCGAAGAATGCTTCCCGGCTGGTGGGGCTTCGATGTGCTCGTGCGCGAATCGCACACGCCGGCTTCGGTCCAGGTGGTCCCTGGCACTTGCCTTATGGTGCGGCGTGATGTGTTCGCCCGAGCCGGCCTTTTCAACCGCGCCTACTTCATGTATGTGGAGGATGTTGACCTCTGCTGCCAGGCGCGCAAGCTGGGCTGGAAAACTTATTACGTGCACGACGCGGTAGTGATTCACCACGGCGCGGCCAGTTCGCGCCGGCAGGAGTACAGCGCCTTCTCTGCCGTGCTGATGCGCGAGTCGGTGAAGAAATTTTTGTCGGCCACGCGTGGCCGCGTCTACGCCGCCACCTATCGCGCCGCCACTGGCCTGGGAGCGCTTTGCCGGCTGCTGCTCGTTTGCGCGGCGTGGCTGGTGGCCGACCGGGAGCAGCGTCCGCTGTGGCGAGCGGCTACTGCAAAATGGGTGCGCGTGCTGCGCTGGAGCCTGGGCCTGGAACTCTGGGCTCCCGCCCTCAGCTCCGCAGAAGCGCGCCTCACGCCGAATATCGCACTCTCGCCCCGGCAAAAATTAAGCGCCTGACAATCCCGCTTCGTTCCGCCGCCCCCGATGGATCCAACATCCACATTTGGCACACACAGCGCTACGCCGCCTTTCCTGTTCCGCTGCTTCAAGGCGCTGAAGCGCCACAATGTGCGCGGTGCCCACCGCATGCTGCTGGTGTGGCAGCGAATGCACGGTGAATGCCTGGTGCTCTACCCTCTCTCGCCCACGGTCAACGTTGCTGTTCCCATCAACCGCATCGAGAATGCCTGGGAGCTGCCCGACATTCTCGCTTACGAGCAGGACCTGATTCGAACCTGCTGCGCCGCTTTGGCTCCTTTCAGCGGCGTCACCCTGTTCGACTGCGGCGCCGACATCGGCCTGTTCACCGCGCTGCTGTGTGCGCGCTGCGACCGCATTGCCCGCGTCATTGCCTTCGAACCCAACAGCAGGGTGGAGCAGGTCCTGCGCCACAATCTGGCCCAATTCCCCCGTCCCGAGGTGCATAAGGCGGCGGTCAGCAACTTCAGCGGGCGCGGCAAGTTGCTGGCTCCCGCCTATGACCTCGGCGATCATGCCCGCTTCCTGGTGCGGGCCGAAGAAGGCGTTCCGGTCTTAACGCTCGATAGCCTGGGAATTTTCGGCGGCGACGTGCTGCTGAAGATTGACGTTGAAGGCGAAGAACTGGCGGTGCTGCAGGGCGCGCGCGAAACCATCGGCCGCGCGGCGCGTTGCGTGCTCACTCTGGAGGCTCATCCCCAGGTCTGCCATCGCACCGGCATCCTGCCCAGCCACTGCCTGGCCTTTCTTGCTTCCCTCCGGCCTTTCCAATTCACCATTGCCGAAACTGGCAGGCAGGTACAGCCGGAGGACCAGATTCTCGACCCTGCGCGCGTCTTCAACCTGGTGGCTGTATCCCAATGAGGTAGTGTGATGCGACGATGTTTGACACTCTGTTGGCTGCTGCTGGCGGTGGCCGCGGTTTGCTCGGCTAAGGATATCTACATCGCCCAGAGCGCAGCCGGGCGCGGCGATGGCGGCGATTGCGCCAACGCTTTCGCTTATACCTTCTTTAACGACACCGCCAACTGGGGCAGCGGCGCCACCCAGATTGGCCCCGGCACCACCGTTCACCTTTGTGGCGTAATCACCACGTTCAACGGCTCCACCTACGACTACCTGACCTTTCGCGGCAGCGGCGCCGGCGGCCAGCCCATCACGCTGAAGTGGGAGCCTGACGCCAGGCTAAGTGTGCCCACCTGCGGCGCCGGTTCCTGCATTCTGTTCAGCGGCAAGAGCTACCTGGTATTCGATGGCGGCAGCAACGGCGTGGTGGAAGAAACCGACAACGGCAGCGCTCTCGGCCATCAGGACCGCCACACGGCGCTTTATGGCCGCCCCTGCAATCACTGCGAGTTTAAGAACCTGGCCTTGCGCAACATCTACGTGCACTCGCTCGCCTCAGACGATATCGGGGCCGACGGCCTAACGGTCTCCGGCCCCGGTATTTCCATGCACCACATGAGTTGCACCCACGCCAGCGGCTGCTTCACCATTTCCGTGAGCGGAGCCGATGACACGGTGGAGATGTACAACCTGGATTCCGACCACACCAACCACTGCCTCACTATCGCCGCCAACGGCGCCGGTTACGCGCTGCTCTCCGCCCGTATTCACGACAATAATTGCCACGACTTCGCCAACTGGGACACCACCAGCAACGCCTTTCACCACGATGGAATTCACATTTATGCGCTGAATGGCGCCACCTTTCGCGACATTCAGGTTTACAACAACCTGTTCGGCGGCGACCCCGGCGTCAACGTCACCTCCTTCATCTACACCACCGGCGACGTCAGCAGCTCGTTCTTCTTCAACAACGTGCTGCTCACGCCGGCCGGCAAATACTTCAACAACGGGGCGCTCTGTGTTGGAGGCAGCGGCATTGCCATTTACAACAACCTGATTCTGGGCGGGACCACCGCTTCCGGCCTCTGCCTGGCCGCCAGCGGAACCGGCATCGCCGTGCGCAACAATATTGTGGGCAAGTGCTCCGGCCTGATCTCGCTGGCAGCAGGCACCACCTTCGTGGACCGCGGCCTCGACCACAACGTTTATGGCCCCGGGCAGAACTGGAAAAACGGCAGCACGTTTTACTACGCATTGGATCAGTGGAAAGCGGCCTCCGGAGAAGGGCCGCATTCGCTGAGCGCTGCCGATCTGAAGGTGGATTCCGGCGGGCGCCCCCAACCCGGTTCGCCCGCCATCAATGCCGGCGCCAACCTTTCCTACCACGCCGTCGCCGCGCTGAATGCCGACAAGATTGGCGACCCGCGCTCTGCCTGCAGCGCCTGGGACGCCGGCCCCTATAACCACTTTCCCGGCCCCCTCGCCGCCAGCGATTCCTGGCCGCTTGCGGAGTTCGCCCATTTGTGGCCGCAAGACTGACGTCCTTAGCAATAGCTTTTAGGCCTATCATCCTGCATTAACTTTGTGGCCTGTCATCCCGAGCGAGGGCGCGTCGAGCTTGCGAGACAAGCCCGAGTCGAGGAACCTTATGCTTGTGTCGAGGTCGAACCTCTTTACTGGTCGCGAGAACAGTAATCATCTCTACAAAAGCCCTGTCCCCAGACGATCCACGGGAATGACCATTGGAAAAGGAACATTCGTATCAGGGCACGGCTTCAGCCGTGCCGAACCAGACGGCCATAAAAGCGGCTTTAGCCGCTGCCAACAGCGGCCACAGGGGCTGAAGCCCAATTTCTTCTGGAACATCCTTTGGCATGCCTGAAGGCACGCCCTGATACGAACCTTCCTGTATCCGGCATTTGGTTCGGAAATCGCTCCATGCCCTCCGCCGCGCGACAACTGACCACCGCCTCCGCCTTCCGGGTACTCAGTTTCTTCGCCACCACCGCCGTCTCCCTGCTGATGCTGCCCTTCATCGTGCACACGCTGGGGGACCGCATGTATGGCCTGTGGGCGCTGGTGGCCACCCTGCTCGGCTACTACGGCCTGCTGGACTTTGGCCTCACTCCTGCGGTGTGCCAGCACATTGCCGTTGCCCTTGGCCGCGGCGATCGCGAGGCCTGCAACGGCGTGGTAGCCGCCAGCCTGCGATTTTTTCTTCTGATTGCGGCCCTGGTCCTGCTCTTCAGCGGGGCGGTAGCTGCCGGCGCGCCTCTGTTCGCCCAGCGCTCCGGCGACGCCGCCCTTTTTTCGCAAATCATCCTGATTCTCGGCGTGAGCACTGCGTTCAGCTTCCCCTCGCGCGTGTTCACCGGGTTTCTTATCGCCAACCTGCGCTATGACCTCATGGTCGGCGCCGAACTGGTCGCCCTCGCCCTGCGCACCAGCCTGATCATCTCTGTTCTTCTCCTGGGATACGGGCTGGTGGCCATGGCCTGGGCGACTTTTGCCGGCGGCCTCACCGCCATGCTGCTGCAGGCCGCGCTCACGGTCAGGAAGTATCCCTGGCTGCGCCTGCGCCTGAGCGCCCCCGGAACCGGCGTCACCCGCAGCCTCGCGTCCTATAGCGTCTTCTCCTTTGCCGGACAACTTTCTGACCGCCTGCGCTTCCAGGCTGATCCCATAGTCGTCTCCCTGTTTGTGGGCCTGGCCGCGGTCACCCACTACCGCATTGCCGGCACTCTGGCCCAGCAGTTCATCGTGCTCACCGTGGCTGTGACCGGCGTGTTTGCGCCCCTGCTCAGCCGCCTCTACGGAGCAGGTGACTTCGAGGGCATGCGCGCAACCTTCTTCTTTGCCACCAAGATTTCGATTAGCGTCGCTACCTTCCTGGGCTTCGGCCTCATTGCCTGGGGACGGCCGTTCATCTTGCGCTGGATGGGGCCGGCCTATCTTGATGCCTATGCGCCCCTCGTCATCCTGGCCGTTGCCATCACCTTTGACCTGTGGCAGGCGCCCTCGGTGGACCTGCTTTACGCCATCGCCAAGCACCGCGCCTATGCCTGCCTCAACTCCGTGGAAGGTGTTCTGAACCTGGGATTAAGCCTCTGGCTGGTGCGCCGCTACGGCATGGTGGGAGTGGCGCTGGGAACACTGGGTGCGATGTCCCTGATGCGGTTGCTGGTGCAGCCGGTCTGGGTCTGCCGTCTGAGCGACCTGCGCCTGGACGTGTATCTGAAAACCGCCGGCTCGGCGCTGGGCAAGGCGCTCCTGGCGGCAGCGATTGCATGGGTCGCCTGCAGCTGGGCCATCAGGCCAGCTTACTCGGCTCTGGCGGGCTCTGCCGTCGCCGCCGTGTGCGTTTACTCGACCGCCGTGCTGTTCCTGGTATTCGATGGTCCGGAGCGGCAGCGAATCTGGTCGGCGATTGCTCCCCTCACGCGAATCCTTCGTCCCCAGCCGCTGCCCGCCGTCACCAACACCGCGCGCACGGCGCACTAAGCTGGAAAGCCCCGTGAACGTCTGCTTCATTTCACATTCCGCGCGCCTGGGCGGGGCGGAACTGGTCCTGCTGGAGACCATCGAAGTCCTGCGCGAAAGCGGCGTGGGCTGCTATGCAGTGCTGCCCTCGCAGGGCCCGCTGCTTGCGGAACTGGAAAAGCTGCATGTGCCGGTCCTGGTGACTTCCTATGCGCTATGGTCAGCGCTCGAAAAATTTTCGCTCCTGCGTCAGCTCCGTGCCTTGCTTAACATGGCGGCAAAGTCATTGCTCATCGCGCGCCAGGCAGCGCCCTGGAATTGCGACATCCTGTACAGCAACACGGAAACCGTATGCGTGGGCGCCTTCGCTGCTGCCCTGCTGGGCCGGCCGCACGTGTGGCACCTGCACGAGTTCGGCCCCAGGATGGGCCTCAAGTTCATCTTTGGCGAGCGCCGGTCGCACGGCGTGATCAACCGGCTTTCCTCGCTGGTCATCGCGCCCTCTCACGCTGTTGCCCAAGAAGCTAGCACCTGGCTGCCCAGCCCGCCGCTACGCGTGGTTTACTGCTCTCTCCATCGTGCTCTCCGCACCGGCGATGTAGCGCCGGCGTCCCGCCGGCTGTCGCGAGGGCGTCCCGCCCTCGCCAATGCGGGCGCTAATGGTAGATATCGCTGCGTCCTCTCCGGCGCTATCGCCGAAAACAAGCGCCAGGAAGATGCGGTGCTGGCTCTGGCGGAATTGCGCCGGCGGCAGATCGAGGCGGAGCTGCTGCTTATCGGTGAAGGCGATGGCGAGTATGGCCGTCGCCTGCTCAACCTGGTGGCGCAGAACCGCCTGCAGGATCGGGTCCGCTTCCTCGGCCAGATGGACGACCCCATGCGCGAACTCCGCGCCGCCGATGTGGCTCTCGTGTGTTCCGCCGCCGAAGGCTTCGGACGCGCTGCAGCCGAGGCCATGCTCGCCGGCAAGCCAGTGATCGGCGCCGACAACACCGCCACCGCCGAACTGATCCACGACGGCTTGAACGGCCTGCTCTACCGCACCGGTGACGCGCAGGATCTGGCCGGCAAAATTGACTACCTGTATCACCATCCGGAGGTCGCATCGCAACTTGGAAATAACGGCCAAGCCTGGGCGCAGCGCGTCTTTACCCGCGACCGCTACCTCGAGCAACTGCTGCCCTTGCTCACCGAACTCCTCCCTTCCGCCGTATGGGAGCTGGCAACATGAACCGTCCCTCCATCTCGGTGGCCATGTGCACCTGCAACGGCGCCCGCTTCGTGGGCGAGCAACTGCAGAGCATTGCCCGGCAGACCATCCTGCCCGCCGAGCTGGTCATTTGCGACGATGCCTCCACCGACCCGACTCCGCAACTCCTCGTGCAATTCGCGGCGGACTCGCCCATCCCCGTGCGCCGGGTACGTAACTCCAGCAAGCTAGGTTGCACTCGCAATTTCGAGCGGGCAATCCGCCTGTGTGAAGGCGAAATGATTGTTCTGGCCGATCAGGACGATGTGTGGAAGCCGGAGAAGCTAGCCGTCATGGCGGAAGCCTTCGCCGCCAACCCCGGCGCCGGCTATCTCTTTTCTGACGCCGAAATAATCAACCAAAACGGCGAGCTCCTGGGCTTCAGCCTATGGGACACCGTAGGCTTCGACGCCAGCTACTTCATTCCTGGCCGCCAGGTCGCCACGCTGCTCCAGCGCAACCGGGTAACCGGGGCGGCCATGGCATTCCGCTCGGCGTTGCGCGACATTCTGCTTCCCATCCCCCCCGCCTGGGGCCACGATTACTGGCTCGCCCTGCTCGGCTCCATCTTCAGCTTCGGCGTTCCCATTCCGCAACGGCTGTTCCTCTACCGGCGCCACCTCGCCCAGCAGCTGGGGTGCGGCAAAGATACTTTTCTGCAAAAAGTGAAGGCCTCCATGGCGGCGGAAGCGGATTACTACGCCAAGACGGCGGCCATGGCGGAACTGCACCAGCGCGCGGTGGCCTGCGCCCGCAGCGCCCATTGCCCGCTCGCCCACTTGCAACTGGTGGCGGAAAAGGAGCTGCACCTTTCCCGGCGGGCGCTTATTCGCTCGGCGCATGGCACCGCGCGACTCGCCCGGCTGCTCCCAGAGGCTGCCAGCGGACGTTATCAGCGGTTCTCCTCTTCCTGGGGCAGCATGATTCGCGACCTCATCTCGCCAGCAGGATTGACTCGACCGGTAAACGGCTTCGGAACCAGCCATGCCATCCCTGATCCGATTCGGCGGCGGGCCTGACCCCTACGTTCACCCGCTAGTGCTCTGCGCCATGCTGGCTGCAGGCGCTCTGATCCTGCTGCTCCCCCGCAGGCAGGTTATCGTGCCGCTGCTGGCCGCAAGCCTGTTCATTCCCTTCGACCAGGTTGTGCTCATCGGGCCGCTGCACTGGACCATGCTGCGCGTCCTGGTTCTGCTCGGCTGGGTGCGAGTTCTGGCCGGCGCGCTTTCGAGTCAGCGTCTGCTCGATTCCGGCCTGAACGCCGTAGACAAAATGCTTATCCTCTGGGCGGGAATTTCCGCCTTTAACATCGTTCTGCTCTGGCACTCTTCCGCCGCGCTTATCAATCAGCTGGGCGCGCTCTACAACGCGTTTGGCATCTACTTCCTGCTGCGTTTTCTTATTCGCGACGAAGAAGATGCGCAGCGGGCCATTCGCACCCTTACTGCCCTTGGCGTGGCCGTGGCCGGCATCATGTTGCTGGAGCAGGCCGGCGGCGAGAGGCTATACGCCGCCCTGGGCAGTGGACCTCAGGAATCCGGCAAGGCTCTCTGGGGACGGCTGGGCGCGTTGCGCGCCGTGGCCGGATTCGGCAACCCGGTGTCCGCCGGCGTATTCGGGGCCACGCTGATGCCGCTCAGCCTGGCCCTTTGGTGGAAAGACCACAAATCGGCTGCCGCCGCCGGTTGTTGTGCCGCTTCCGTGATTGTGATCTGTTCCCTTTCCAGTACCCCGGTGCTGGCCTACACGGCCGCGCTTCTGGGCCTGTGCCTGTGGCCGTTGCGCCGCCATCTGCGCCTGCTGCGCTGGAGCGCCGTGGCCGCGCTTCTGGGTCTTCAGCTGGTGATGAATGCTCCGGTGTGGGCGCTGATTCAGCGCGCCAGTGTGATTGGCGGCTCCTCCGGCTATCACCGCTACATCCTGGTGGACCGCTTTTTCCGCCACTTCGGCGATTGGTGGCTCCTGGGCGCGCGTAATGCCGGCGATTGGGGCTACCTCTCCTACGACATCGCCAACCAGTACGTCGGGATTGGCGAAAGCGCCGGTCTTGTTCCCTTTGTTCTGTTCATCGCCATCATTGTTTACGCCTTCACATACCTGGGCCGTGCGCGCCAGCTTGCCGCCGAAGTTGCGGACCGGCGTTTTCTCTGGGCCATTGGCTGCGCGCTGCTGGCGAACGTGGTCGCCTTCTTTGGCCTCTCGTACTTCGACCAGTTGATCGTCGTCTGGTACGCGTTGCTGGCCATCACCTCGGCAGTGGCCGTCCC
>DATJFA010000291.1:0-3675 GCA_035496015.1 Terriglobales bacterium
GTTTGCACTGCTACCGGTGTGGCGCTTACTTCCACCGTCTGCGTAACCGAGGCCGGCGGCAGCGTGAAATCCAGCTCGCGGTGTTCGTCGACTTGCAGACGCAGGTTGGTCTGATTCACCGTCTGGAAATTCGCCATCGACACCTTAACCGTGTAGGTTGCCACCGGCAGCAGCGGGATCAAATAATGACCCGTCTGGTCAGTCGTCGCGTCGCGGGAAACGCCCGTCTCCTGCGCCGTCACCGTGATTTTGGCGCCCGCGATGACCGATCCAGTCGTGTCCGCGACCGTGCCGAAGAAGCTGCCCGTGGCCTGCCCGTACAGCAACGGGCAAGCACCCAGCACAAATGTACACAGCAATGCTCTCCACCAGGTACGGTTAGCCAGCATAATCTCTCCCGCTCGGCCGTCTAGTGCCGAATAGCGATCTAAGTGCGTGGATTTATACCCCACTAAAAATGGAGCAGGCGCCTGCTGCTGCCGACGCTGCCCGCTGGAGCCCGTGTTTGAATCGTATTAATAATCGCAGTTGCGCAATTTTCCTCGTGCCGTCGCCCTTGTCAAGCAAAAAATCGCTTTTGCACTCGCCACTTCCGCGGATAGCCGGCAGAACCTTCCTCTTCTCCGTGCTTACTCACGGTCGATCCCTCTCAGCGGCAATTGTCAGCAGTTCCTGGGTCAGCTGGAAGCGTAAATATTACGGGCCTGGGCCGTCCAGGCTGCATCAAAGCGGGCGCGGTCATAAAACGACTTCTGCGTCCCCACAGCGGTGGTGGAGAGCGCGGCATACAGGTTGGCGCGGCGCAGCGCCTCCCGCTCCGGCAGGCCCTCCGCCAAAAACACGGCAAAACTACCGATAAATGCGTCACCCGCCCCTGTGCTGTCAATACTGCGCACAGAAAATGCGGGCAGGTGTTCCCGCCCCTCCTGCCCCGCCAGCAGGCACCCATTCGCCCCCAGCGTGATGATCACCCGGCCGATTCCGCCGGCCAGCAGTTTCTCCGCGCATTTCTCCGCTTCCGCGATGTTCCCTACCGGCATCCCGGTGATGGTTGCGGCCTCGGTCTCGTTGGGAACAAAGTAGTCGAGCCCGGCCAGCTTTGCTATGTCCACCGGTTGGCCCGGCGCCGGGTTCAGAATGCAACGGATGCTGTGCTTGTGCGCGAAGGCGATCGTGTAATAAACCGTCGGCAACGGAATTTCGAATTGCAGCACAATGCAGTCAGCGCTGCGCAGCGCCTCCGCGGCCGCGTCCACATCCGCCGGCTTCAGCGCGTCGTTTGCTCCCTTGACTACGAGAATCCGGTTCTGTCCATTCGGCTCCACAAAAATCGGCGCCACTCCGCTGGACATCCCTTCAACCTGCTTCACGTGGGTAGCGTCTATGCCCAGTTTCTTGAAATTTTCGATTGTGGCGGGGCCGAACAGGTCCGTTCCCACCCGCGCCACCATCATCACGTCCCCGCCGCACAGGCGCGCCGCTACCGCCTGGTTGGCGCCCTTGCCCCCGAAGCCAAGGTCGAACTTTTGCCCAAATATTGTTTCGCCCGGCTTGGGAAATTGATCGGTGAAGGTGGTGAGATCAATGTTGGCGCTTCCTACGACTGCGATGCGGGGGCGTTTCGCCATGATATGGGCGTAAGGAACGCCGAGTTTATTCAGGCTGCCCTTCCGCTGTCAACAAAAGGATTCCTGCCCAGCGAGACGACCGGTTCGGAGGGTCGCGTTTCATCTTGTCATCGCGAGCGAGGGAAGCGTCGAGTTTGCGAGACGAGTCCGAGTCGAGGGACCTTGTGGTTTGTCTGGAAGTTCGATTCGCGCAAGACCCTTGACTGGGATTCCGGGGAAGGGTTTGCCGTAAGGGAGGCGTCACTCCCCGTACGGCACCCAGATGTTTTTCACCTGCGTAGCGTGCTCCAGGAACCACCGCCCTTCGCCTTGCTGGGCGTCGAACCACTCAATGACTCGTCCTTCATTCGTGAACACTTGTTTCAAATTTCCCACGGACAGCGCCTTGGCCGAGGCCGCGCTCTCGCTCCCGGCAAAGCTCCAGATGGCGTCCACATCGTCATGTTCCGCCAGGGTCTTAAGCAGGTCGGCCCTGCGTCCGCTGACAAAATTCACTGCCCCGGCCGGCAAATCGCTGGTGTCAAACAGTTGGTAGAGATCTCCGATGATCAGCGGATACGTCTCAGATGGAATCGCCACCACCGTGTTGCCCGCCGCTATGGCTGGCAGCGCCAGCGAAAGCAGCCCCAGAAGCGGCGCTTCGTCGGGCGCGATGACGCCCACCGTACCCACCGGCTCATTCATGGCGATGGCAATCATGCGGAAGGGAGGGTTGTGTACCGCTCCTTCAAACTTATCCGCCCAGGCGGCATAAGAAAAAATTCGCTCGATGCCGGCGCTGACTTCCTTCTTGGCCTGCTTTCCGCCCACGGCTGCGCCCAGCCGGCGCGCGATCTCTTCATGCCGCAGTGAAAGATTTTCCGCCATGTAGTACAACACCTGCGCCCGTGTGTGGGCGGTTGCCTTGGCCCAGCTCGATGCCTTCCGCGCCGCCTCCACCGCGTTGCGGATGTCCTTCCTGTTTCCCAGTGGCGCTTCGCCCAGCAACTCGCCTTTCGTGTTGCGCACTTCCATGCTGTAACCGGAATCGGGACGCGCCTGCTTGCCCCCGATGTACAGCTTCACCGTCCGGTCAATCATGGCCTCGCCCGCCGCCTCGCCCGTTGGCGAGCCGCTTGGGGCAGCAGCCTTCAATTGCGGGGCATTCTTGAACCAGGCTGGCTCCAGATATTCCCGCAGCCCCTCCCGGCCACCCTCGCGTCCGTAACCGCTTTCCCGATAGCCCCCGAATCCGCAGGCGGCGTCAAACAGGTTAGTGCAATTCACCCACACCACGCCCGCCTTCAGTTGCGCCGCCACGTGCAGGGCCACGTTGATGCTTTCGCTCCACACGCAGGCCGCCAGCCCGTACACCGTGTTGTTGGCCAGTTCCACCGCCTCCGCCGGCGTGCGGAACGTCATGGCTGCTAGAACCGGACCGAAAATCTCCTGCTGCGCCACCGTGGAAGTCGGGTGCACGTTGCTCAGCAATGTAGGTGGAAAATAAAGCCCGCGCGACGGCACCTCGGTCTGCGGCTGCCAGCACGTGGCGCCCTCTGCCACTCCCTGTTCTACCAGTCGGCGAATGCGCTCCAGTTGCACCGGCGCGACGATGGCGCCAATGTCAATCCCCTTATCCAGCGGCGGACCCATGCGCAGCGTGCTCATCCTGTCGCGAATTTTGCCGATAAGAACCTCGGCAATGCTCTCCTGCATCAGCAGGCGCGAACCGGCGCAGCAGACCTCGCCCTGGTTGAACCAGATCGCATCCACCAGGCCCTCCACCGCGCTGTCCAGGTCGGCGTCTTCGAAAACCACGAACGGAGACTTGCCGCCCAACTCCAGCGAGAGTCGCTTATGAGTGTCGGCGGTGGCCCTGCGGATGGCTCGCCCCACTTCCGTGGAGCCGGTGAATGCGATCTTGTCCACCTCGGGATGCTTCACCAGCGCTTCGCCCGTAGAGCCGTCGCCGGTCACAATGTTGACCACTCCCGCCGGCAGCCCTGCCTCCTGGCAGATTTCCGCAAACGCCAGCGCGGTCAGCGGCGTAAACTCCGCCGGCTTCAGC
>DATJFA010000292.1:0-8134 GCA_035496015.1 Terriglobales bacterium
TGTTCACTGCGGTGTTTGTCTCACGCGTGATTTTCGATTACGTGCTCAACCGCAAGCAGCGCGGCGAGGCATTGAGCATCGGGTAGTTCAGGTTCGATTTACGGCAAAATCGGCCAGTTGCAAAGCTAACTTGAGGGCCTAGCTAAGTGGAATTCTTTCGCAATCCAAACATAGATTTTCTCGGCAAGAAGTGGTATTTTCTCGCCTTTTCGCTGGTGTTCAGCGTGGCCGGCATACTCTCCATGCTGTTCTGGCACGGCATTCCGCTGGGAGTGGACTTCCGCGGCGGCACGCTGGTGCGGGTGAAATTCACCCAGTCGCCGGATATCAATGAGATCCGCGCGCTGATGGACCGGGCCGGCCTGCACAGTGCGCGCATTCAGCGCTTCGGACCGCCCGCCAATAACGAAGTGCTCATCGGCTTGGCGGAAAAGGAAACCAGCGAAGCCGCGCTTGACCAGGGCCGGGCCCAGATTATCAATGCCCTGGAAACCAGGATGCCTGCCGGCAAACAGGATCTGAACAATGCCAGCGGCCAGGCGATTCAGTCTTATCTGCTGTCGAATGATCCGCTGCATCTGGGTACCGATGCCGCCCAGCGCTACCAGGAGATGGCGCAAGCCGTTGTGCATCAGCGCGATGCGGTCCAGAGCGGGGTTCTGTACTCGATGGACAACCTGAAAGGAATCGTGCCCCCCCCGGTACAGGCGTCTCTAAGCCAGGGCTTTGGCCTCTCAGATTTCGGGGTGCGCAATGTGGACGTGGTCGGGCCGCAGGTCGGCAAACAGCTGCAAAATCAGGCCAAACTGGCGATTCTGTACTCTTTGGTCGGAATGCTGGTGTATCTCTGGTTCCGCTTTGAGCTCATTTATGGCGTGGCCGCGGTGGTGGCCTGCTTCCACGACACGCTGATCACGGTGGGCGCTTTCTCGCTGACGGACAAGGAAATAAGTCTCACGGTAATAGCCGCCATCCTGACCCTGGTCGGCTACTCCATGAACGACACCATCGTGGTTTTCGACCGCATTCGCGAAAATATTAAGCTTTTGCGGCGTGAGAAGCTGGCCGACATCGTGAATCGCAGCATCAATCAGACATTAAGCCGGACGGTACTTACCTCCGGGCTGACGTTCCTGACGGTGCTCTCCCTCTATCTGTTTGGGGGAGAGGTGCTTAGGGGCTTCTCCTTCGCCCTGGTGATCGGCATCATTATCGGGACCTATTCGTCCATCGCGGTGGCGGCGCCCATGCTGGTGGCATACCAGGACTGGCGCACGCGACGCGGGGCCAGCGGCCGCCCCATGCCGCCGGCGGCGCCCACTGTAAATCGCCGCGAAAAAGTGCGGGCAAAGGCGTAGAATTCTGCGGGTTCTGGGGCAGCCTTAAGCCCGGAAAGATTTTTGGGCGAGTTGCTTCGCAGTGGGAGCAAACCTCGGCCCGGCGGTGTCTATAAGGTAAGAAGACGGAGGAGTTCCATGTTTGAGGACAGCCTTCTAGAGTCAGGAGGCAGGCTATCAACAAAGCGGGGAATGACCACGACCATCTCATTTGTGCTGCAGATAGCGCTGGTCGGAATTCTCGTACTGATCCCGCTTCTCTATACCGAAGCCCTGCCCAAGCAGCAGTTGATGACGTTTTTGGTGGCGCCACCGCCACCGCCGCCACCGCCACCGCCGCCGGCAGCCGTGCCGCAGCGGGTAGTGAAGGTGGTGCAAACCGACATCATCAACGGCGAATTGCGCACACCCACAAAGATTCCCAAGAAAGTGGAAATGATTAAGGAAGAAGAGGCGCCTCCGCCGGTAATGGCGTCGGCGGGCGTGGTGGGCGGTGTGCCCGGTGGCGTGCCCGGCGGACAAATGGGCGGCGTGATCGGCGGCATCATCAGTTCCACCCCGGTGGCCGTGCCCAAGGTGGCGACGCCGCAGCGCGTGCGCGTATCGCAGGGCGTGTCACAAGGCCTGCTGATTCACCGGGTGCAGCCCATGTACCCGCCGCTGGCGCGGCAAGCCCGCATTCAGGGCACGGTGGTGCTGCAGGCGGAGATCAGCAAAGACGGCAGCATCGAGAACCTGCGCCTGATCAGCGGGCATCCCATGCTGGCCCCTTCCGCCATCGAAGCAGTGAAGCAGTGGCGGTATAAGCCATACTTCCTGAATGGGGAGCCGGTGGCGGTGGAGACCCAGATCACGGTGAACTTCACGCTGGCCGGAGGCTAAGAAAGAGTTTTTGCCTGGGGCCAGCCCGAGGGGGCCGGCCCCAGTCTGAATCAAGCGGTTAGCGCCCTCGTGCATTTTGGTTCCCGGGCGCGTACACTGCAGGCCACCAACCCTGCGCGCGGCCCGTGAATCCAAAACTAGAGCGCACGCTTCGCAGAGTAGGTCCCACGCTTGATCCTTTGTAATCGCCTGCAGAGCAGGTTTAGAGCAGTTCGCGATACCGAGTCACGACATTCCTGAGGAGGAAAAGTCACTCATGTTCGTAGCACACGCAGCCAACGCAGCCCTTACCCATGCCTCCGTGTACGCCTCGTGGATTTTCCAGGAAGGCGGCACCGTGGGATGGGACCCAATTTCGCTATGGCACCAGATGGGTATCCTGGCGAAGGCGGTAGTTATCATTCTGTTCATCATGTCCGGCTGGTCCATCGGCGTGATGATTGACCGCTGGATGGCCTTCAGCGCGGCACGCAAGCAGTCGCGGGCGTTTGCTCCCGCGGTAGCCGGCGCCTTGCGCGAAGGCAAGATTGATGAAGCCATCCGCGTAGCCGAGCGCAACAAGAAGAGCCACCTGGCCAAGGTAGTGACCGCGGGCCTGCAGGAATTCCGCGCTCACTCCGAATCCGGCGATATCCCGGGCGAGCAGATCGAGGCTTCCAAGCGGGCCCTGGAGCGCGCCGAGGCCATCGTGCACGCCGAACTGAAGCGCGGCCTGGGCGGCCTGGCCACCATCGGTTCTACTGCTCCCTTCGTCGGCCTGTTCGGCACCGTGGTGGGCATTCTGAACGCCTTCAAGGGCATTTCGGAGCAGAAGGCCACAGGTCTGGGCGCTGTCGCAGGCGGCATTGCGGAAGCGCTGGTAACCACCGCCGTCGGTCTGTTCGTCGCCATCCCGGCCGTGATGATGTTCAACTATCTCACGGGCCGCGTGGAAGCTTTCGACGTGGAGATGGATAACTCGTCGAGCGAACTGATTGACTACTTCCTGAAGCGCCGGGGCGTTCGCCGGTAAGCGAACCGAAGGTGAACGGCCAGGGCGGGCACAAACCGCGCTGCGCACCGGTCGTTTGCCGCGGCAAGCTGAAAGCGAATTCCGCGCGAAGGAGAGTACGCCATGGCAATTAACAAGAGAAACGAAGGCGCCAAGGTCAATTCCAACATCAACGTGACGCCCATGGTGGACGTCATGCTGGTGCTGCTGATCATCTTCATGGTGATCACGCCCATGTTGCAGAAAGGCGTGAGCGTGGACTTGGCGAAGGTCAACAACCCGACGCAGATGCCCGACGCGGACAAGGAAGACGCCTTGCTGGTGGCCGTGATGCGCGACGGCAAGATCTATTTCGGAAACGACATGATCACGCCCGACGCACTGACGGAGAAGGTGAAGGACCGTCTGGCCAACCGCGTTGACAAGCGCGTTTTTATTCGCGCTGATGCCCGCGCCAAGTACGGCACGGTGGTCGAGGTAGTGGATAATGTGCGTGCAGCCGGCGTGGATGACCTGGGCCTGCTGACCGAACAGCGCAAGAATACCGGCTCAACCCCGCCCGCGGCGCCCATCGCGCCCACAGGGCAGTAGGAGAAGCGACTATGGCAATGGCAGTTGGAGGTGCAGGTGGCGGTCCTACTGCGGACATGAACGTCACCCCGCTGATTGATGTGCTGCTGGTGCTGCTGATCATCTTCATGGTCATCACGCCACTCACACCCAAGGGACTGGACGCGCTGGTGCCGCAGCCGCCGCCGCCCAACCAGAAGCAGCAGCCGAACCAACCTGACCGCACTATTGTGGTGCAGGTGATTGACCGGGGTCCAGGTCAGGAGCCGGGGCTGAAGATCAACCAGGAAGATGCGAACTGGAACAATCTTCAGCAACGACTCACCGACATCTACAAGACGCGCGCGGAAAAAGTGATGTTCGTGAAAGGCGACAACGGCATTCCTTTCGCCGATGTGGCCAATGTCATTGACATTGCGCACGCCGCCGGCGTGGACAAGGTCGGGCTGATTACCGCCAAGATCGAGGCGGGCAACTAGTCACCACCAGGGCAGTTTCCGGCCGGGGCGGCGCTAGCGCCGCCCTGGGCCGCAGTTCGCGGCATTAGCGTTGGGCTGCAGTCATGATCCGGAATACCGCACCTAAACAGGTAAGGGAGGCCCTTAGCTTTATCAGCGAGGGGGACTAATAAACCACATGAACAAAAGCGTGCGAATTCTGACGTTGTCGGCCGCCGCCCTGGCGCTGCTCTTCGCCGCCGGTTGCAACAAGCTGAAAGCGCGCGACCAGCTCAATAAAGGCGTACAGGCCTATAAAAACGCCAAGTATGAAGAGGCCATCAACCGGTTCCAGAATGCGGTCGCCATGGACCCGTCCCTGCTGAACGCCCGCCTTTATCTGGCCACGGCTTACGCGCAGCAGTACGTTCCCGGGGCGGATACGCCCGACAACAACCGCAACGCGGAGCAGGCGATTGACCAGTACAAGCAGGTGCTGGGACGCAATCCCACGCGTGAGCAGCAGATCAACAGCGTGAAGGGAATCGCCTACCTCTACCTGCAGATGAAGAAGTTCGACCAGGCGAAGGAGTATTACCGCAAGGCCTCGCAGATTGATGTCAACGATCCCGAGTCCTATTACTCCGTGGGCGTGATTGACTGGACCCAGTGCTACCAGCCGCGCATGGAAGAGCGCGCCAAGCTGGGGCTGAAGCCGGATGAGGCGCTGAAGGACAAGAAAGTCTGCCAGCACCTGAAGGACATTAACGGCGCCAACGTCCAGGACGGGATTGACGCGCTCAACAAGGCGCTGCAGTTGCGTCCCGACTACGACGACGCCATGGCCTACATGAACCTCATGTACCGCGAAAAGGCGGATACGGAGTGCGAGACACCGGACCAGCAGACGGCTGATTTGAAAACGGCTGATGATTGGGTGGACAAGACCATGGCTACCAAGAAGGCGAAAGCGGCCAAGGCGGCGCAGAACCCGGGCGGCATTGTGGAACAACCGGCCAGCCAGAACCAGTAGGGTTTCCCTCCCCCTCAGGACAGCGCCCCTTCCGCCCAAGGCGGGAGGGGCGTTTTAGTTTTGGAGCGCCGGCCTCCGGCCGGCTGCGCTCAGGGCAGACTAGCCCTCGCCGATGCGGGCGAGACGCCCGCATCCACAGCCGCCGGGCCGGCGGCGCTACGGAGGCGAGCTGCGCTCGCCCTGCACCGGGGCGGAGCCCCGTGCCCACACAAGCCAGTCCGGGGCAGAGCCCCGTGCCCACACAAGAGGATAGCGCCCTGCACGGAGGGCCCCTGCCATGAGGTGCGAGGAAACGCAAGGTCTCTCGACTCGCGCTGCCTCGGATGCGCTCCGCCGCGCTCGCTCGGGATGACAGATAGGAAAGAGGCGGTTGCGGCACGGCTGAAAGCCGTGCCCTGATACAAACCTGGTCTGCATTACAATCGGAAGTTTGCACACCGAAAATGGATTGACTCAGAGCGCATGTTTAAGAAGATCCTGATCGCAAACCGGGGGGAGATCGCGGTGCGGGTGATGCGGGCCTGCCGCGAGCTGGGCATTCCCGCGGTGGCGGTTTATTCCGAGGTGGACCGGGCGTCGCTGCACGTGCGCCACGCCGATGAGGCGTACTTCATTGGCCCGGCGGCGGCGACTGAGTCTTACCTGAACATTGAGAAAATTCTGGAGGTGGCGCGGCGCAGCGGCGCTGATGCCATCCATCCGGGCTACGGTTTCCTCTCTGAGAACCCGCGTTTCGCCCGTGCCTGCCGCGAGGCGGGAGTGAAGTTTATCGGCCCCACCGCCGAGGCCATGGAACTGCTGGGCTCGAAGACCCGCGCCCGGCAGGCAATGGAGCAGGCCGGCGTGCCCCTGGTACCGGGCTCAGCCCGCGGCCTGGAATTTGCCGAGGCGGCGCGGGTTGCGAAACAGGTCGGCTACCCCATCATGCTGAAGGCGGCGGCTGGCGGCGGCGGCAAAGGGATGAGGATGGTGCGGTCGGCGGAGGAGTTGCGGTCCGCGTTCGACAGCGCCCGCAGCGAGGCCGAGCGCGCCTTTGGCGATGGCGAGGTTTATATCGAAAAGCTCATTGAGAATCCGCGCCACATCGAGATGCAGGTGCTGGCCGACGAGCACGGCCACACGGTCTGGCTGGGAGAGCGCGAGTGTTCAGTGCAAAGGCGGCACCAGAAGGTGCTGGAGGAATCGCCTTCCCCGATCGTGGACGCGGATATGCGGCGGCGCATGGGTGAGGCGGCGGTCAAGGTGGCGCAGACCGGCGGCTACACCAACGCGGGCACGGTGGAGTTCCTGGTGGATGCGGGAAGGAAGTTCTATTTCCTGGAAGTGAACACGCGGCTGCAGGTGGAGCATCCGATAACGGAGATGGTCACGGGGCTGGACCTGGTGCACCTGCAGATTCAGATTGCGGCGGGCGAGTCGCTGCCGTTCCGGCAGGAAGATGTGCAACTGCGCGGGCACGCCATGGAGTGCCGCATCTACGCCGAGGATCCGGACAACAACTTTTTTCCCAGCCCGGGCAAGATCACGCTGCTGCTGGTGCCGGCGGGGCCCGGCATACGCCGCGACAGCGGCATGTACGAGGGCTGGAGCGTGCCCCTGGATTACGATCCGCTGCTGGCCAAGCTGATCGGCTATGGCAGCGATCGCCAGCAGACCATCATGCGCCTGCGCCGCGCCCTGCATGAATACTTTGTGGGCGGCATCAAGACCAACATTTCGCTGTTCCGCCGCATTCTGAAGAATCCTGAGTTCATGGCGGGCAAGCTGGATACCGGCTTCCTGGACCGCGTGCTGGCCAATCCGGAGACCGATCCGGTAAAGAAGGAGCATCCGGAGATTGCCGCCATTGCCGCGGGAGTGTTTGCGGTTCTGGAACAGGCGCCGGCAACGCGAAATGGGGCATCGGGCGGGAGCGCGCCGGCTTCGTCGAAAGCCGGAAGTAGCGGCTGGAAGCAGGCAGGGCGAGGGGAATCGCTACAGTGAATCAGGCGGGCGGGACGCCCGCCGGACAGCCGGCGGGGACGCCGGCGCTACGGTCGCGTTTCTATGATTTACAACGTCAACATTGACGGCAGCGATTACCGCCTGGAATTGGCGCGGGAAGGGTCGGGCTGGAAGTGCCGGTTGAATGGGCGAGAAGTGGCGCTGGACGCGGTGTTGACGCGGGCTAACGTATTGTCGGTGGTGATTGACGGGACCGCCTACGAAGTGAAGCGCGAACTCACGCCGGTGGACCTGCATTTCTGGGTGGGCAGCGCGCGTTACGCAGCCGAGGTGCGCGACCCGCGGTCGCTGCGCAGCCGCCGCCAGGCCTCCGGAGCGGCGCATGGCGTGGCGAAACTAGTGGCGCCTATGCCCGGCAAAGTAGTGCGCCTGCTAGTGGCGGAAAAAGCGGAGGTGCAGGCCGGACAGGGAGTGCTGGTGGTGGAGGCCATGAAGATGCAGAACGAGCTCAAGTCGCCAAAGAAGGGCGTGGTGCAGCGGATTGTGGCCGCGCCCGGCGCCGCGGTGAATGCGGGAGATGTGCTGGCGATCGTGGAGTAGGGAGTTTCTTCACCACAGACGTACGGAGACACAAAGAGAAATTTGGCTCCAAGGACGAAGCAGACCCAGGTGTCGTCCCTACGGGACTAGTTTATATTTTGGAACATTACCCAGGGCTGACGCCCTGGGCTAAAACCCGTTCTCGCCCTTCGGGCTGGTTTTTCGGCAGATTGGTGCGGTACTTAACTGGCAACTGGTCACTGATCACTGGCCACTGATTTCGCTACTTTCCTGACTGGCTCAGAATCTGCTCGGCGTAGAAGTTCTCCACCCGGGCCTGGTCGCGGATTTCCTCGTAAAAGGCGGCTTTAAGCAGTTGCTCGCGGCGGTCGCGGAGTTG
>DATJFA010000293.1:0-14402 GCA_035496015.1 Terriglobales bacterium
AATCCCGCCCCGTGGGCCGCGCCGAAGATGTAGCGCGCGGCGGTCACGAAAATGATGGCAATCACCACGCCCATTCCCAGCGCCAGCCCGGCATTCACCCGGGCCGAGGTCTTGATGCCGCGCATGTTGATAAAAGTGAACAGCAGCGCGAAGAAAACCGCCCATATCCAGTAGGACACGCCGGGGGCGAAGGTAACCGCCTGCTGGCTGCACCAGATGACGCAGATCATGGGATTGAGCATGTAATCCATCACCATGCTCCAGCCGGTCACGTAGCCCAAGCCGGCATTGATCTCCTGACCTACATAGGTGAAGGCCGAACCGGCGCTGGGATAAGCGCGGGCCATGCGCCCATAGCTGATGGCGGTAAAGAGCATAGCCACCATAGCGATCAGGATGGTAGTGATCACGTGTCCGCGGGCGCGCGTGCTGAGCACGCCATAGACAGACATGGGCGCCACCGGCTGAATCACGATGACGCCGTAGAGGATCAGGTCCCAGAGCGTGAGGGCGCGGCGCAGCTTGGGGCCGGCGGTTTGCGCCCCGCTAGTGGTGGGTGAAGTTGACATGTGCCTCGATCCCAGCGTGCTGCCCGTTTCTAGCACTTAGGGAAAGTAAACGCAAGCATTCGAAACATTTCGCGCTTTACAGGCAGAGCGCCGTGGCGGTAACATCCCGGCGCAAGCCTGATTCCCATCTTCCGCACGGGAGGGCTATGAACCAGCCATCGGCGCGCAGGCGCGTTTCAGTTTACCTGTTTGTCCTTCTCATTTCCTCTTTTGCCTTCGGCCAGACCGGGGGCCAGACCATTCAGGAGAAGCTGGGCTACCCGGCCAGCGCCCGCCTGCTGGTCATCCATGCCGACGACTTTGGCGGCTCCCACTCCATCAATAACGCCATTATTGAAGCTCTGGAGCATGGCTGGGTTACTTCCGCCAGCATCCTGGTGCCCGCGCCCTGGTTTCCGGAGGCGGCGCAGTGGGCCAAGGCGCACACCGACATGGACCTGGGCATTCACCTTGACCTCAACAGCGAGTGGACCACCTTCCGCTGGGGCCCGGTGAGCTCCAAGGACCAGGTGCCCAGCCTGCTTGATTCTGAAGGCTACTTTCCTCTGGTTGAAGACCAGGTAGCGCAGAACGCCAAAATCCCGGAAGTGCAGAAGGAGTTGCGCGCGCAGATTGACCGTGCCCGCGCCTGGGGCGTGCACCTTACCCATCTCGATACGCACATGGCAACGCTGACGCACACGCAGCAGCTATTCGACGCCTACAAGGCGCTGGGCCATGAGTACGATTTACCGGTGCTGCTGGAGAGGGCGCCGGGCGAGCCCATCCCCCCGGGTTACGTGATTCCCCAGGACGAAGCGCTAACCGACACCGTTTTGCAGATGGTGCCGGGCGTGCCCATTGACCAGTGGTTGGACTGGTACAAGAAGACGCTGACTCCACTCAAGCCCGGCGTTTACGAGCTGATCGTACACCTCGCGTCCGATGACCCGGAGATGCGCGGCGCCACCTACAAGCACCCCGACTGGGGCGCGGCCTGGCGGCAGGCCGACTTTGACATGGTCAGAAGCCCCGAATTCCAGCAGTTCCTGAAAGAGCAGGGATTTGTTCTGGTGAAGTGGAAGGACCTTGCGAAAGCGCTGCCGGCTGACTACGGGAAGCGAAGACCCTGATTCACCACAGAGGACACAGAGACCACAGAGGATTTTTAATTTGGCAATTTGAAATTGGTAATTGTTCAGATAGCTCGGTGCGGGGTTCTATGGGCATAAATCAAAATGCGGGTCGGAATAATTCGCAGGTACAACAGATTGGAGACTGCAATTACAAAATTGAGATTTGAATTATTAATTCTCTGTGCTCTCTGTGTCCTCTGTGGTTAATGTGAAGTAGGCAGAGGTAAGCTACCCCGGATGCCCTGCCCCTCCACCACCGTGTAGATGGCGTCTGGCGCAACGTTGGCCAGACTTTCCACCCTGCCGCTGGGCCAGCGGATTTCTACGGAATCAATTTTGGCGTGCTGACCCAGCCCGAAGTGCTGCCGCAGATCGTTCTGCGAAAGATAGCTGCTTCCGCCTTTGACCTCGCTGAGCTGCACCAGCTTGCCTGCCCGCACGGTGATGCGAGCCCCAATGGCAGCCCGGTTGCTCTTCGTGCCCACCAGCTTGAACTCCACTCGATGATTGCCGTCGTGGTTCAGGTTCTTCAGCAGCAGCGGCCGGGCGTCAATGTCCACCACGACAATGTCGATGTTGCCGTCGTTAAAGATGTCTCCAAAAGCTGCGCCGCGCCGTGAATGCAGGGGAATCTCGGCCAGCCCCGCCGCTTTCGCCACCTCTTCGAAGGTTCCATCCCAATTGTTGCGATAGAGCAGCATGGGCTGCTCGTAGGGCGCGCCTCCGGGGATAGTGTTGGCCTGGGGATAGACGTGCCCATTGGCGACGAACAAATCCAGCCAGCCGTCGTTATCCATGTCGAAGAACGAGGCGCCCCAGCCCACCAGCGGATAAGTGGCCTGCCCCACGCCCGCCGCGCGGCTCGCGTCATCAAATCCTTCCTGGCCCAGGTTGCGGGAGAGCATCGCTCCCTGCTCGGCGAAGTTAGTCACGAAAATAGATAAGCGCCCACTATGGTCATAATCGCCCCAATCCACGCCCATGGAGCCTTGTTCCAGGCCATCGCCGCTCAGCGCCGCGCCCAGCAGCATGCCCATGTCAGTGAAGGTGCCGTTGTGGTTGTTGTGGTAGAGATAATTGGCGGTAGTGTCGTTGGCCACGTAGAGGTCGGGCCAGCCATCGTTGTCGTAGTCGCCCCACACCACGCCCAGCCCGTAATAATGGTTGGGATCGCTGACGCCGGCCTTTGCTGACACCTCCTCGAACGTTCCGTCGCCGCGATTGTGGAACAGCAGGTCGCTTTCTCCCGGCATGCCCCAGGGCCCGCACTGCACCTCGATTCCCTTGTACTTGCAGAACTGCGCGCTGCCCGGCAGCGGCAGGTGGTCCATATCCACGTGCACGTAGCGGGAGACAAACAGGTCCACATTGCCGTCGCGGTCGTAGTCTGCCCAGGCCGCTCCCGTGCTGAAGCCGCCTCCCCGCACGCCGGCCTTTTCCGTTACATCCTCAAAGGTGCAGTTACCCTTGTTGCGGTAGAGCACGTTGCCGCCGTAGCCGGTGACGTACACATCCAGGTTGCCGTCGTTGTCGAAGTCGGCCACGGCTACGCCCATGCCCCAGCCCTTGCGCGTCATGCCCGCCTGCTGTGTGATGTCCTTGAAGGTGCCGTCCGCCTCTTGGCGCCACAGCGTGACCATGGGATCGCCACCCTTGCGGTAGCGCTCCACGCTAGAACCGTTAGCCATGATGATGTCCAGCCGGCCGTCGTTATCGCAGTCGAACAGGCCGATGCCGCCGCTCATGGATTCGATGACGTAGTGCTTTTCGGGCGACGAGATGTGCGAGGCTGTAAGCCCGACCTTTTGGGCCACATCCACGAACTTCGGCGGCGGCCCCGCGCCCGGACGCGCATGAGTTTTTGCTGCCCGCGGGGGAGGCGCCGCGGTGGGCCCCATGGCCGCCGGAGTTTGTGCCGGCTGCTGAGCAGCAACTCCCCGATTGCTCTGAGCCGCTGACCTTTGCTTGGCCGGTTTTTGCGCCCACATTGAGGCGCTCAGAAGACAAAGTAAAAGAAATGCCCAGGCGGGCAGCGTGGAGGAGTTCCAGGGCATGAATCAGCTCATTCTAACCCAACACTAATTGTGTGGGGACAGCCGCCCTCGGCTGTCCGGGCGAGCAAAGCTCGCCTCCGCCCCTGCTCGCGTCGCCTTTTAATGTGTGGAGGCGGGGCTTCGCCCCGCCTGGACGGGTCGAAGACCCGTCCCCACACAAACAAGTCTCCACACAGATAAGCCATGCGAAATCGGCGCCATCCGCGTTTATCCGCGGCGAAGAAGTTTCGACTGGCCGCGCCTGACGGTAGAGACGTTGCTTGCAACGTCTCCGAGACGTAACAAGTTACGTCTCTACCGTTGCGTTTTGTGCACATGCGCTCTTGCGAGCGCAGATAGTCTCGCGGGGAGCAAATTACAAATCACGAATTACAAATTCCTCAATCCTCTGCGCTCTCGGCGTTAAGGCTTTGAAAACTGGAACTGGTAGGACTTCGGTTCTTCCCCGCTCAACTGCCGGGTGTTGTACTGCAGCAGATATTTCAGGTGCGCATCATCCAGGGGATACGCCTTGCCTGCTCCGTAGGGATATACGCCCATGGCATGGAATGGCAACGGGACTACGGTGTTGGCATCAGCGGCGTAGAAGTCCATGTCTTTCTCGTAACCATTGGCCATGAAAAAGTAATCGCGTTTCCACCCGGCCGGCAGCGCGGGCAGGCGGCTGGCGTCGAAGTCGAGCGCCACTTCCTCCCCGGAACCAAAAACCGCAAAGCGGTCATCAGCCTGAGCGAGCAGCGGCAGCACGTCACCATAGCGGGTGTAGTTGCCTGCCTCATGGGCATAGGGACCGGTGGGGCTGACGTCGTCGTAAACAAACTTGATGTCACCCGGCAGGCTCTGCGCCACCTGTCGCGGATAGCCGTGATAGTCGAGCTTCGCCCCCACCAGCGGGACTGGAGTGATGCGCATTGGCACGCTACTGTCATCGGTACGGTCGAACAGCATGGTGTCCCAGTAGATCTGCAGATTAGTGGTGATGCGGATGCGCCGCGTGCCCACTGGCAAGCGCCTGCTCAGGTCGGCCACCATGGTGCGCGGCAGGCCCGCCGGGAAACCCATGTCGTCGAGCACGCGCACCCAGCGCCCACTCGGGCTTAGCGCCTCCACATACGGAGCCACCGGACGGATTCCCGACTGGTGGGCGGCATACATTCCATTAGCGCTGAAGTAGTCAATGTAGCCGGTGGCCAGCAGGCGCAGCGGGCCACCGCGATACGACTTGCCCAAGTCCAGCTCCAGCGTGTGCGGCTCGGCAAAGCCCATGAACGGCAGCAGCTTGAAGCCAGTCACGTAATGGTGGTCCTGCGCCAGCAACTCTGGCAGCACGTTGCGCCCGTGCCCATCCCAGGCGCCCGCCGGGGGCTGTGCATGACGGCTGGCAATCACCTTGAATGCCGGGTAGGGCGGGTTGCTGAGGAAGCGCTCATTGGGATAAACCTGCGTACCGGCGGGATGATCAATGGCCAGCAGCCGCGCCTGGTCGAGGTAAACCACCTCCTCCATCGGCTCCATGAAGCGAAAGCTGAGCTTGCCATCGCGCAGGCGCACCCGCTCGCCGTCCACCTTCACGTATTCCGTGGGACGCGGAATGTTGCGCTCGCCCGGGCCCACCCAGTGGCCCACCACGCCGGCGCCAATCATATCGGCAACAAAGTCGTAGCGCGACCCATTCCAAACGAACAGTGCGGGACAGGAGCTGCCCCGGCGGTCAATTTCCAGAATGTTTTTCTGCTGGTTGGCCGCGATCTGCACCTCATCCTGCACCACGCCCGTGGGCCAGGTCATGCGCACCACGTCGGCGCTGGTTTCCGCACCCAGGCCGGCGATGATTTCCGGCGAATTCTGCCCCAGGTAGCCGGAGCCGCCCTGCACTTCAAATTTCTGGTGCAGTGCGCCGGCGAACACTTCCACCTTGGTGCCTATGGCGCTCTTGTTGTCGTTCAGACCCTTCATCGCGATGCGCAGCCAGCGATTGCGATTGCCGCCCTCATTGCGCAGCAGCACCAGCGGGCCGCCGTACTGCGTGATCAGCAGGTCGGCGGAGCCGTCGCCCCAGAAGTCGCCCGTTACTAGCGCTCGCGGTTCGTGCAGTTGGACCTTGTCCAGGCCGACCTGGGCGCTCACATCGCGGAAGCCCTTTGGCCCCTCATTGCGCAAAAGACGCACTTCGCCGCGCCCATCTTTGGTTACGCCCACTGCGGCCAAATCAATCCAGCCGTCATTGTCGTAGTCGAGCGCGGCCACGCCGAATCCCCGCTCCCAATTCACCGGCGGCAGTGGCACCTGCTCCACGGAATGACCCTTGACATTTCGCCACAGGGTGAGGGCTGGCGTCTGCCAATGGGTGAAAGCCAAATCCATCCAGCCGTCCTTATTGAAGTCGAAAACAGCTATACCGCCAGTCGGCAAAAGCGAAGTCCAGGGCTCCACTCTGTGAAACTTGCCCTGGCGCGGGTTAACGAAAATTGTGGGTCTTACCTCGCCGGAAACCACCAGGTCAATAGCGCGGTCATTGTTGAAATCACTTCCCACCGCACCGTAGTAGGGTCCATTTCCTTCCGAACCTCCTAGGACGACTCCTTCCAGACCGGTCGCTACGCTTACATCCGTGAAAGTCCCATTGCCGTTGTTGCGCCACATAAAATTGTTCTGCTGGCGTGCCGCCTGCTCCAGAGCGTGGACATTGATACCTCGAGCGGCCTGCGGGCCGCGCGTGATGTACAGATCGAGGTCACCGTCGTGATCGTAGTCGATGAACGTCATGCCCATGGGCAGGCCGTCAGTGTGAATGCCGGCCGCCTGCGTCACCTCGGTAAACTTCGCGCCTTTTTCGTTGTGGTAAAGCGCGACGCGCCCGTTGAAGCCAATTGCCAGATCGGTGAAACCGTCATTGTCATAATCGCCGGCGGCACAGCTGATGGCCGTTGCCTTGGGGTCCAGCCCCATCGCCTCGGTCACGTCGGCAAACTTCCCTTCGCCCAGGTTGTGGTACAGCGCCACGCCGCCCTGCTTGCCGCCGCTGGCCACAAAGATGTCAATCTTGCCGTCGTTGTCGTGGTCGAGCAGGCAGGCGCCGGGCCCGACCCGCTCGGCAAATGTCTTAGGTTCCGCGCCCACGGCCGAATTCGCCAATCCCGCCTCTTTCGTTACGTCCACGAAGCGCACCGGAATCGCCGCCGGCACCTCCTCCACCGTGGCCGACGAACTCTCCGCCAGCGAGAGCGGCCCCTGGTCGCCATAAGCCACGCTCATGGCCGCGCCCAGCTTCGACTTGGTGATCTGCTGAAACTTGGCCAGCCGCACTCGCGCCTCCGCCATGTTCCCGGACTGCTGGTAGGCGCGCGCCAGCCCAAACTCCGCCGAGGCGTGGTAAGCATCCAACTGCAGCGTCTTCTGAAATTCCTCGATGGCCTGGGGAAACTGCTGCATCTGCATGTGCACCGTGCCCAGGAAATAGTGGCTGTCGGCATCCTTAGGCTCAAGCTCGGCGGCATGCTGGAAGGCATCCAGCGCCTCTTTCGGCTGATTGTCGCCGCGGTAAAGCAGGCCCAGGTTGTACCAGGCGCGCGCGTCGCGGGGATTGGCCTTCACCACCTCCAGCAGGGTTTGCCGCGCTGGCTCGGTTTGCTGCAGGTTCAGCAGCGCAATGCCCTCATTTACTTTCGCCGCCGACAACGAAGGATCAGCCGCCCGCGCCTGCTGAAAATAGCCCAGCGCCTTCTTGAACGCCTGCTGGTTCATGTAGCCGACGCCCAGATTATTCAGCCGGTTTGCCTGAGCAGCGGCAGAAGCAGAGGGCTTGCTTTGAATGGCGAACAGGCCGATACCGAGGCCGACCAGCACAAAACAAACAGCAATTCGGGGGAGAAATGAAGATTGCATGGCGTGCAGGAAGTTTAATTCTATTCCGAGCGCCTGGCGAATTTGCGCGTGCCTACAATGCCCCGGCCTTCCTGGATGGTGACGGTCTGCCCGCCCGCCAGATTGCTGAACTTTTCTACCTGCCCGCTGGGCCAGCGAATTTCCACCGCGTCAGCCTTGGCGTGTGTGCCTAGGCCGAAGGTCAGCACCAGCTCGCTTTGCGAAAGGTAGCTGGAACCGCTGCGCAGCATCTGGTCCTCTTTCATGCCGGCCACAGTAAGGTGCGCGACGGCGCCAATACCATCGCGGTTGGACTTGCTGCCCACCAGCTTGATGCGCAGGCTGTTGTTGCTCTCGCCCTCGTTGCGGAACAGGTAAGCGCGCCCGGCGTTGGTGGTGACCAGGATGTCCAGGTCGCCGTCATTATCAATATCGGCGTAAGCCGCGCCCCGCGCCACTTTAGGGCTGGCGAAGGCGGCGCCCATGGCGTCGGTGACCTCCTGGAATTTTCCCCCGCCCAGGTTGTGGAACAGGTGCGGCGGCTCGGCAAACTTCACCGTCTTCTGTACCTTTTCGATCTGGTTTTCGATGTGCCCATCGGCCACGAAAATGTCGGGCCAGCCGTCCAGGTCGTAGTCGAAAAAGAAACACCCAAAACCCAGGGTCAGGAGGCTGTCGCGGCCAATCGAGGAGCGCGGCGCCTCATCCACGAACAGTCCGTTGCCCTCGTTGTGATAGAGCGACACCATCTGGTTGGCAAAATTTGTGATCAGGATGCTGGGATGGCCGGTGTGGTCATAATCAGCCGCATCCACCCCCATGCCCGCGCGCGCCACGCCATCCTCGCTGAAGGCGATGCCCGCCGGCATGCCCTGCTCGGCAAACGTGCCGTTGCGCTGGTTGACGTAGAGCTTGTTGGGCTGGGTGTCGTTGGAAACCAGTATGTCGGGCCAGCCATCCCCGTTGTAGTCCAGGGTGGCGATGCCCAGGCTCTTGGAAGTGGCGTCGTAGAGGCCCGCCTTCTGGGTGACGTCTTCAAACCTGCCGTGGCCCTGGTTATGCCACAGGCGCAGCGACGCGCCTTTGTACGACTCCGGCGTGCAATACGACTTGTGGCTGCCGTCGAGCGTGCAGTAGAGGTCACCCTTCTCCGACCATTGCACATAATTGGCCACTACCAGGTCGAGCAGTCCGTCATGGTCGTAGTCCACCCAGGCCGCGCCGGTGGAGAACTCGTTTGGCCCCCATAGACCTGCCGCCTTGGTCACGTCCGAAAAAGTGCCGTTGCCATTGTTGTGAAACAAGTGGCTCTGGCCCAGCGCGGTCACAAATACGTCATCGTAACCGTCGTTGTCGTAGTCGCCCACCGCCACGCCCATGCCGTACATCTCCACCGCCAGCCCGGCCTTGCGGGTCACGTCCGTGAAAGTGCCGTTGTGGTTGTTGTGGTAAAGCTTCAGCGTGGTGGGCCCGTGAATTTTGTGGCCGGGAAAATCCTCGGAGTTGATGAGCAGGATGTCGGGCCAGCCGTCATTGTCGTAGTCAATGAAAGCGCAGCCCGAGCCCATGGTCTCCGGCAGCCACTTCTTGCCGAACGCGCCATTATTGTGAACGAAGTGAATGCCCGCGCGCTCCGTGATATCGGTGAAATGAATGTGGGAGTTGCTTTGGGCGGCTGCAAATCCATGCAGCATCAGCGTCAGAACCACCGTGGAAGCGCACGGCTTCAGCCGCGCGACCAGCCAGCGCAAAATCCTCTGGGCTTTAGCCCCTGTTGCGCTCACCTTCCCGCTCCCGCCGACGAGCCCTGGTAGGTGTAATGCGCCGCCTGCTTCAGCTCTGCCAGGGGCACCGATTCGTGCTCATGAATGGCTTGCCGCTCGTTGTTGTCTTCGGGATGCAACTGGCGGTACGGGCCAGTGATGGTTTGCTCAGCCTCGTTGGCCTTGAAGCGCAGGTAGCGCACCTGGTGGTCGTGCGCATCTTTCGTATCGCCCAGGCCGGTGTAACACAGCATAAGGTTGTAGTGCGCCATGAGGTCTTCAGGATCAATCGCCAGCACCGACTCCAGCACTTTCACCGCGTCTTTGTAGCGGCGCTGCAGGAACAGAATGCGCCCCAGGTCATTCAGGGCCACGCGATCCCGCGGATACTGCTCCAGTACGGTGCGCAGATGCTGCTCAGCCTGATCGTAATGGCCCTCCCGGCGCAGCACCTCTGCAAAGAAGAAGTGGGCGCGGGCCAGCTTGGGCGAAAGGCTCAGGGCTTTTTGCAGCACGGTGCTGGCCCGGTCCAGGTCGCCTTCCTGCACCGCGGCACGGCCGATATTCACCCAGCCGTCGGGATTTTTAGGATCAATCTCGGTAATTTTCTGGAACGCGGCTTCCGCCCCCTTCAAATCGCCCTGCAGCAGCAGCCCGATTCCGTAATCGTTCCAGCGTTGCCAATCGGCTGCCTGCAACGCCACCTTGGGCTTCAGAGCAGCCGCGCTGCGCGGCGCAACCTGCAGCGTGACCTGGTCCTCGGCCAACGCCACCACGGGCAGGTTGGGAACCTTCTGCTCCTTGGCAGAAACGTCGTGGACAGGTCCGCCCAGCAGGTAGTGAGTATCGTCGTAATCGGGCGTGACCTGGTGCGGCCCCTGCTTGGGGTCGGAATAGCCGGAAAAGGCGTACTGCGTAATCCACCAGGCAAACTTGCGGTAGCAGAGGCGGGCGTGCAGAGTAACCTTGTCGCCCGCATTTTCCGGAATGTGCAGGCGGTAATGCACGGTGTCTGCCGCTCCCGGCGGAATCAGGTGGACGTACACCACCGAGCGCGTGGACCAGGCGTTGCGTTTGTTAATGATGTGGCCGTGCTCATCCACCTGCAGCGAGCGGTAGAAGTGCGCCCCGGGCTCCACCGGCCCTTTGCCGTCGTCTTCCACCATGCCGCTCCAGAACAGCACCTGGCCGCGATCGTCTGTGGCCTTCAGTTCCAGCCACGTGTCGTAGGCATCTACCGTCCCGCCGGGGAAGAAATGGCCAACTTTTTTGGTGCGCACTACCACGTCCACGCGGTCGGTATCGCCGCGATGCACTACCGGCTGCACCCGGTTCAGCGGCGCTGTAATCGGCCGCACCTCGCCCACTTCCCCCCGGGGCAGGTTGGATTCGGATTCTTCGCCCACGGCGAATTCCGTCGCCAGCTGAGGCGTGCCGGGCGGAGGCGCCACAACAGCCTTCTTCCCTGGCGCGCCCGGCTGGTCCGGCGATAGGGCGAATATATCCACGCTCACGATGCCGTTCTTCAGGAAGTTTTCTTCCGCGTGAAGCTGCCCGGCATCTTCGTTCGCGACAGGCAGCGCCGTGTTGGCAGCGGGAAAGCGATGAGAGTGGATGAAGCCATTGACATTGCCCGCATCCGCGGAACGGGTCAGCGGCATGTGGCAATCGGCGCATTCGGAGGGCTTGGGCGGATAGTAAAACGAGCGCGCCCCCTGCCCGGAAATGCCGCTGGCCTGCCAGTTGTCGTATTCGTTGAAGCCGCGCACCCAACGATAATGATTCACCGGCACATCCAGGTGCACCTTGTGGCAGCTGGAGCAGAATTGCGCGGTCTGGCTGCGCATGAAGGGCTTCAGGAACACTCGCCGGTGCGGCTCCGGATTCAGGTTGACCAGAAAATCGTGGAGGGTGCGGATCACCGGGTTCTTGCTGGCCGCCATGGCGTGCAGCCGGGGATATTCCAGGTAGAAGTCGCCATTGCCCATGGTGCTCTTCACCCGCGCGATGGAGTGGCACATCATGCAGCCCAGGCCGGCCTGCGCCTGGGGCGTGTGCACAATCTTGCGGATGGGCGTGTCCATCATCCCGCTGTAGAGCACCGCGGGGTCGTGGCAGCCGCCGCACCATTTCGAAGGCCGGGTGCCCACCACGTCCTGCATGTACTCAATGCTCATGCGGTACCACTGGTTGTTGAAGGACGAAAAGTGGTGCGCCGAGCTGTACCACTCGCGGTAGATGTCCTGGTGGCAGCGCTGGCAGGAATCGGATTCCATGAAGAACTTGCTAGGTATCTTCTGCCCGCCATACACCTGCGCCGAACTGGGGAAGAAGGGGCCTTTGGGACCGTCGCCTTCATTATTCATGCTGGCGGGCGAGTCGGCAGGATTCTGAATGCGCGCTCGGCTCTGCCAATTCGCGTTGCGCTGGTACCAGGCGCCTGCGCTCAGTCCGGCGAGAATCGCCAGCGCCAGCACCGGTCGAACCACGACTGCTCCCGGCAGCGACTTCAGCCAGCCCCGCCTTCCCAGCCAATCGGCGAAGAGCAAGGCAATCGCCGCCAGCACCAGCACAATGTGGAGATAGAGCCAGTTCCAATCGGCGCGCAGCGTGCCGGTATAGATGAGCGCCAAGCCAAGCGCCGAGCCCGCCGCCAGCAGCAGCCATCCGGCTTTGCCGGTGAGCGATTGCGCCCGCAGCCGCCGCCACAAAAACGGCACCAGCAGAATGGCCAGCACCACGCCGGCGACCGTGTGCAGCAGCACGACGCCGGCGTAGACCACGTTGGGTTGAGGAAAGGGGTAGAGGTAGGCAGCGGAGGCGGCCAGGAAAAGCAGAAGCCCGATCAGCAGCTTGTGACTTAATGGGCGATCTGATTGCGGCATCACTCGCTCTGCGGTTTGTCCCCGGGTTAAGGCGCGCGGCTGCAGTCAGGCGCCAGGTTGAAACGGAGCTTTCAGATCATGCCGGCCGCGCGACCCCACTCCGCTGGCCAGTTTACAAGCGGGCGTAACTCTATTGCCAATGGAGCAGAGCGGCAATAATACAAAACCACTAGCTTGCATCCCGGGGTTGTAACCTCCGATAAATGAGTGGCTTAGACCTTAATGCGAACTTAATTTGACGTTTGCCCAGTTGGACCGCATATTCCCCCGGCACAGGCCAAGTCCCAAGTCAGGCAAAGACTGACTTGCAATAACAACTCGGGCCGCAGCGCAAGACCTTCAGCGCTCCTTGGTCTCCACGGAGGAATATCGAAATGAAAGCGATGATCTGCTGTCTATTGTTGGTGGCGCTGCTGATAGCTATGCCGTGCTCTGCCACCTGCACTAAGTCAATTCCAAGCACGCTGCCCATCACCAGCACGTTCCTGGGCTTGGACTCCGCCAATAACGTCACCGACATCCAGGGTGATGGTCTGCAGGGCGATACGTACTACAACGGGGTGGACGGGGTGACAAGCTTCCTCACCTGCAACGGCTACAACCACCAGGCGTTTGGCGACTGGCAGTTCGACACGCTGAACTCTACCGTGCGTACCGTAAGCCTCAGCTTTGCCAACCCCATTCCGGTTTCTGCCGGGGGCACAGCCACCCCCAATCCGCCCTTCACGCTCAAGCACGTAATCGCGCACGTGGAAGACAAGTGCACACAGCTGGCCAACGGCAGCGGGGGTTTTAACAACATGCTGCAAATGACCGCCAACCAGACCTTCCAGTGCCCGCTGATCGTCCATTTCTTCGACAGCAACGGCGCCGAGTATAGGATTTACATGGGACCGAACTGGGAGCCGGAGAGCACGTACGTGCAAGTCACGTGTAATTCCGTGGCCAGCGACGGTTGCAATGACTGGTTCATAGATCCGGTGCCGCCGGGTGGTGAAGCCATCGGCCGCCTGGTTAATTTCGCTAAGCGCACCACCACCAATGAAGGAGACTATTACTTTCATCTTCATTTCCACCTGACCCGCCCCTAAGTACTCGAAGGCCGAAGCGAGATAAGGCCTCCTCCTGTCTTAAGATGAAGGAGGAGGCCGAATCTCATGTTCACCCCGCAGCCGATTGGATTTGTGAGCAGTCCCTATCAGAACACCAAAGAAATTCCCAAAGGACTGGGCGCCAAGCACGATGTGGAGGGCGCGCTGAAGATTCTGCCCGAACTGGAAGCCGGCCTGAAGGATATTGAGGGCTTTTCCCACCTCTTTGTCATCTGGGAATTTGACCGCTCCCAGGACTTCGACCTGGTGGCCACTCCGCCCAGCGACAACAATCGCCCGCACGGCGTATTCGCCACGCGCTCGCCGCGGCGTCCCAACCCGATTGGCCTCACCGTGGTCGAACTCCTGCGCCGCGAAGGTCCGGTGCTGCACGTTCGCGGCGTGGATATGCTGGACGGCACACCTATTCTTGACATCAAGCCATATCTTTCCAGCATTCCCATGGAGAATGTGCGGCGCGGTTGGCTGGCGGAGGCGGAAGCGCGCCAGAAGTAGCTACGCGACCATTTCGTAACTGCCAGCTATTACCTCCGTGACTTGCCGCTCCTCACCCAGGCCGCTACTATGCCCTTGAGTTTGGCGAAGTACCTTGGGGGAGGGTACCAGCCACGAGGGAGCCTGGACGCGAGTCTGGGCTCCTTTTTGCGTTTCTGATGTATTTTCCGTGTATCTTTTGTGTGTCTTGGAGGGTTCTTCCGAAAGTCTTTGAGGTCTGTGAATTAGCCGGTCTGAAGACGAGTCCTACGCCCCCACCAGCTTCTCCAGCGCAGGCTTGTTGCGAATCAGCAGAGTGGAGCCGCGCAGTTGCGCGATCTGCTGCTTGCGGAAGTCGCTCAGCACCCGGGTGACGGTTTCGCGCGAGGTGCCCACTAACTGCGCGATTTCTTCATGGGTAAGAGCGATTTTGATGCGCACTCCGTCTTTGGTGTTCTCGCCCTGCTCTGACCACTCCAGCAGCAGGCGCGCCATTTTCTCCGTCACGGAGTGCGAGAGGCCCAGTGAGCGGATCATCTCGTAGGCCGACTGGCAGTTCTGGCTCA